>NZ_JBFADP010000015.1:0-138985 GCF_040641415.1 Streptomyces sp. NPDC020875
GTGGTGAACAAGGATCCGGAGGCGCCGATCTTCGAGCTGGCGGATTACGGGGTGGTGGGCGACCTCCACACCGTCCTCCCCCAACTCACCGAGGAGATCAACAAGCGCAAGGGCTGAACCGGACCGGTACCGGCCCGACGAGCGGGGCCCGGCGAAGAGGACGTACGACCTCTTCACCGGGCCCTTTTTGCCGTACCGGAGGGCGCTGCCCCGGATAGCGGCGGGGCCGTCAGCTGTCCCCGCGCCGTGCCCGCGCGAGCTCGTCGCGCAGTGCTCGGATCTCCTCGTCGGAGACGGGACCGTGCTCCGCCTCGGCGGCGGTGATGATCTCTTGCAGGTTGTCCCGCTCGACCTGCCGGGCGACGGCCGCCGCCACGTAGGCGGAGAGCCCGCCCGTTCCGCCGCGAGCCCTGGCCGCTTCGGCGACGGCACACGGCATGGTGATCGAGTACCTGCCGGTGGGGTTGCTCATACGAGGTGCTCCCGCAGCGTGTCGGCGAAGCGTGCCACGCCCGCCTTGGCGAGTCGGTCGATGGCTGTGGCGAGCGTATTAATAACTGTAACCCTGACCTCGGGGGTCGACCCCGGATGTGTGCCGCTACGAGGCGTCACACCCGGTCGAGGACGATCGTGAAGGTCGTGCCCTCGCCGACCGTGCTTTCGACGTCGACCGTGCCGTCGTGGTCGCGGACGATCTGGCGGACGATCGACAGGCCCAGGCCGCTGCCGCCGGTGGCGCGGCCCCGGGCCGCGTCCGCGCGCCAGAAGCGGTCGAAGAGGTGGGGGAGGTCGTCGGGCGGGATGCCGTGGCCGGTGTCGCGGACGTAGAGGATCGCCAGTTCGCCGTGGGGGACCAGGGCCAGGGTGACCGTGCCGCCGTCGGACGTGGCGCGGATCGCGTTGCCGACCAGGTTGCCGATCGCCTGGCGCAGCCGGTCCGGGTCGGCGTGGACCAGGAGCGGGGGGCCGTCGGCCGGTTCGTAGGAGAGGACGAGGTCGACGCCCGCGTGTTCGGCGCGTGGGAGCTGGGCCGTACGGCAGGTCTCCAGCAGCTCCGCCAGGTCCGTTTCGGCGCGGTGGTAGGTGAGGGCGCCCGCCTCGGCGAGTGCCAGGTCCTGGAGGTCGTCGACGATCCGCTGCTGGAGCATCACCTCTTCGTGGAGGGAGTCCAGCAGTTCGGGCGTGGCCTCCACATAGCCGTCCTGGAGGGCTTCCACATAGCCCCGCAGGTTGGCCAGCGGGGTCCGCAGTTCATGGGCGATGTCGCCGGTGAGGCGGCGCTGGCGGTCCTCGGAGCGCTGGAGTGAGGTCGCCATCCGGTTGAAGTCGCGGGCCAGGGCCGCGATCTCGTCGCGGCCGGTGACCGGGACCCGGCGGGCCAGGTCGCCTTCGCCGAGGGAGCGGGTCGCCGCCGTGAGTGCCCGGACCGGTCGCAGTACGGTACGGCTCAGCAGCAGTGCCGCCGCCGCGACGGCCAGCGCCACCCCGGCCGCGACCAGGACGGTGGGGGCGATGTCGAGTCCGGGCGGTGCCTCGTTCCGTACCCCGAGCCGTACTTCGAGCCGGGGCGGGGCGGTCGCGGCGGTCCGCTCCCGGAAGATCCGCTGGAGGCAGGCGTTGACGCCGTCGGCCCCCTGCTCCTCCAGGCAGGCCCGGGTGTCCCGGAGCACCGGGTCGGGGAGCCGGGTCGCCTTGGTACGGCGGCACTGCGGCCGGGACGGGTCGAGGACGGGTGCCGGGGTGCCGAACTCGTCCGTACGGACCCGGGGTACGGCTCCGGCCCTGGTGAGGCAGGCGGTGTAGCGGACGTTGTGCCCGTACTGGCCGATCTCGAATGCCGTGATCTTGGCGGCGGACTCCGGGAACGACGCGTCGGGCACCCGGAACCGGGGCGCCGGGTCGACCAGCAGCGGCGGTTCCGCCTTGACCTGGCGCGGTTTGCGGCCCGCCAGGGTGTCGGAGTCGGCGAGCAGGACGCCGTCCTCGGTCGATACCCGGATCCGCTGGCCGGTGTCCTCGGCGAGGGCGAGTACGGCCGGGGAGACCCCGTGCCATGTGCCGTGCCGGTAGCCGTAGTCGCGGAGTCCGGTGGTGATCCGGCCGGTCTCGGCCCGGCTCGCGGTGACGCTCTCCTCCACCGCGCCCGTCGCCTGCCGCCAGGTGAGCGAGGCGGTGGCGGCGGTGGCGGCGACCGCGACGAAGAGGAGCAGCCCGAGGACGCGGAGCCGGAAACTCACCGGGGGGTTCCGGAGCGGTCGGGGGCGTCGGGGATGTCGTCGGGAACGGGGCCGGGAGCGGGGGTGTCCTGGCTGCTCTGCTGGTCTCGGGTGTCCTCGCCGTCGTCCGGTGCCGCCGCGCGGGGGACCGAGAGGCGGTAGCCCCGGCCGTACACCGTCTCCACCATCCTCGGCGACCGCCCGTGCGCCTCCAGCTTCCGGCGCAGATTCATCACATGCGCGTCCACCGTGCGTTCCAGGACCATCTGGTCGAAGCCGAAGACCTGGTCGATGATCGCGCCCCGGGTGAAGACCCGGCCCGGTGACCGGGCCAGCAGCTGGAGGATCGCGAACTCCTTCCCCGTGAGGGCGACGGGGCGGCCGTGGGCCCTGACCTCGTACAGCTCCGGGTCGATCTCCAGCCCGCCCGCCCGGATCACGGCGGGCGGCGGTACGGCCGCCGGGCCGCCCGCCCGGCGGAGCAGCGCGCGGACCCGGGCGGTGAGTTCACGCGGGCTGTACGGCTTGGTCATGTAGTCGTCGGCGCCCAGGTCGAGGCCGAGGAGGAGATCCTCCTCGGTGGTGCGGGCGGTGAGGAGCAGGATCGGCACCCGGGACTCCATCCGCAGGACCCGGCATACGTTCAACCCGTCGACCAGCGGCATCATCACATCGAGGACGACCAGGTCGGGTCTGGTGGCGCGGGCCCGTTCGATCGCGGACCGCCCGTCGGTGACGATCCGGACGTCGTGGCCGTCGCGCTCCAGATAGATCCGGATGAGCCGGGCCTGTTTGACGTCGTCCTCGGCGACCAGGATGCGCGATGTCACGGCCCCTCCCGTGGTGGACTCCCGTGTGTCGGGCGACTCTACGGTCCGGATCGCGGCGGGGCGTCCCCCGCTTCACAGGGCCTTCAATATTGGGGCCGCGCGCCCGGCGGTGGATCCGTTGTGCCGGGAATGTCGGCGGGTGATAGCGGGGTGATCGATTTTGGGGGGTTAGCCCCCGCCCCGGCCCGCCCGGCTGCCGGATGGGCCGGGGCGGACCTGGGCCGGAAGGCTGGTCCGCATGGTTGATACGAAGTACGACAGCCGCCGGAGCCGGTCCCGTACGGCCCTGTTGCTCTCCGGGGCGACGCTCGCCTCCCTGCTGACGGCCGGAGCTGCCGGAGCCACTGGTTCCGCCGGTGCCACGACCGTCGGCGCCGGCCCGACCGCTGCCGCCGGGTCCGCCGCCCCGGCCCTGAACTGGACCCCGTGCGCGAAACCCGGCGGTCCTCCGACGCAGCAGTGCGCCACCCTCACCGTCCCCGTCGACTACCGCCGGCCGCACGGCCCGACGACGTCCCTCGCCGTCTCCCGGGTGCTCGCCGACGCCCCCGGCGAGCGGCGCGGCACGCTGATGGTCGTACCGGGCGGCCCCGGCGGCTCGGGGGTGAAGCGGCTGACCGACAAGGCGGCGGCGTTGCGCGGCCAGTTGGGCGGAACGTACGACCTGGTGGCCCTCGATCCGCGTGGTGTCGGCGGCAGTTCGGAGGTCACCTGCGGGGTCGCCGAGAGCGACCGCTTTCTGCACCGGGTCCGCTCCTGGCCCGGACCCGGCGGCGACATCACCGAGAACGTCGCCAGGGCCCGGCGGACCGCCGAGGCGTGCGCGGCGAACGGCGGCGCCGAGGTCCGCGGCCTCAGCTCGGCGAACCAGGCCCGGGACATGGACCGGCTGCGGGCGGCGCTCGGCGAGCGGAAGCTGTCCACCTGGTCGACCTCGTACGGGGTGTACGTCACGGCGCTCTACGCCCAGATCTTCCCGCACCGCACCGACCGGCTCGTGTTCGACAGCACCGCCGACCCGGACCACCGGCGGGTCGCCCGGGGCTGGCTGACCAACCAGGGCCCGGCGGTGGAGGAGCGGTTCGCCGACTTCGCGGCTTGGGCCTCGGACCCGGCCCGGGGCGCCGACCGGCTCGGGGAACGTCCCGAGGACGTCCGGCGGCTGGTGCTCGCCCTCGCCGAACGGTTCGACCGGCAGCCCGAGACCCGGACCGACGGAATCCCGCTGGACGGGGCGGCGCTGCGGAACTCCGTCCTGGGCGGGCTTTTCACCGACGCCGCCTTCCCCGCCCTCCGTACCCTGATCGCACAGGCGGCGGACCCGGCGGCGACGGTCGCGCTGCCGAACGATCTGAAGGGCGCGCTCCCGGACCGGGACATGGCCGTCTGGGTCGGCGTGATCTGCAACGACGTCGACTGGCCCGGCCCGGACACCGCCGCCTTCCAGCGGGACGTGACCGCCGACCGGGCCCGGTATCCGCTGACCGGCGGACTGCCCGCGAACATCACGCCCTGCTCGTTCTGGCCGGACGAGCACCGGGAGAAGACGATCCGGATCACCGACGACGGACCGTCGAACATCCTGATGATCCAGAACCGCCGCGACCCGGCGACCCCGCACTTCGGCGCCCTGAAGATGCGTGAGGCGCTGGGCGACCGGGCTCGGATGGTGACCGTGGAGCGGGGCGGCCACGGGTCGTACCTGGGGACGGGCAACGCGTGCGGCGACGCGGCGGTGACCACGTTCCTGAAGACGGGCGAGCGGCCCGCGCGCGACACGGTCTGCGCGGGCTGACGGCTCGTCCGGCTCCGGGGGTGTACCTCCGCCCGACCCGGTGGGGGTACGTTTCCGGTGCGCGCCGGGCGTTTGTCGCCGCCCGGGGTCCGCGGCCCGTCACTTCCCGGCCGGGCCCGCCTTCATCAGCTCCAGCAGACCGGAGAAGCTGTCGGCGGCCCGGCCCTCCGCCATGCCCCGGCGGAAGAGGTCCACGACGGCGCCCGGCAGGGTCGTGTCGACCCCGGCGTCGGCCATGGTGTGCAGTACGTGCTCGACACTGGCGGTACCCATCGCCAGCCGGTCGACGTCGCCCTCGTGGTTCCCGGCGTCGATCCGCTCCGCGTAGAAGCCGGTGAACATGTCGAGGGAGGCGAAGGTCTCCCGCGCGTGGGGGAGGACGTCGGCCGCCTTGAGGCCGTTGGCGTCGGCGAGGGCGACGGCCTGCCAGTAGCTGAGCATCGACGTCCAGAACATCATCATGCCGAGCTGGTACATCAGGGCCGAGAGCCCGGGGTCCGCACCCCGGTAGTCGGTCCCGGTCAGCACCCTGAGGGTGCTCTCGTGCCGGTCGAAGGCGGTCCGCGGCCCGCTGTAGAAGGTGTACGTGGTCTCCGGGCTGCCGATTCCCGACGGCGGTGTGGTGACCCCGCCCGCGAGGAACTCCGCGCCCTGCCCGGTGACCCAGCGGGCCCCCTCGCGGGTCCGCTCCGGGGTGTCGGAGCTGAGATTGACGACCACCCGCCCGGCCAGCGCGCCCGCGACCGGCTTCAGCAGCGCGTCCATCGCGTCGTAGTCGGTCAGACTCAGGATCACCAGCTCATTGGCCCGGATCGCCGCCTCGACGCCGTCGGCGAGTACGGCCCCGCGCGCCACCAGCGGCTCGGCCCGGGCGGGGGTCCTGTTCCACACGGTCACCTCGTGGCCTTGGTCGAGGAGCGCGCCGACCATGGCCGCGCCCATGGGGCCGAGCCCGATCACGGTGACGGGAGCGGGGGTGACGGGAGCGATGTCGGCGGCGGTGGTGGCGGACGCGGGCATAGGGGTCTCCTCGGTTCGAAGCTTCTAAAACGAGCGCTCTATTTAGCGCGCTGGAGGTGACTGTAACAGTAAGTAGAGCGCTCGTTCTAGGAGGAGTGGGGGTGGCCGGAACTGCCCCCGGGCCGTCCGTCCCTGTCGGTGCCGCCGGTTACGGTCCGGCGGTATGACCGAGTGGATAGACGAAGGCGCCATGGTGTGGCTGGGAGAAGCCCACTACGACGAGGAGACCGTCCTGGTGTTCCACCAGGGCATCGGCACCGCCGAGCTGCGCGAGGGGCTGACCGCCCGGCACCGCAGGCCGTTCGCCTACTGCCCCGAAGCCCCGCCCGGCGGCTGGGGCGTCGTCGTCCACCCCATGCACGATCCGGCGCGCGACGACTACGGCGATATCGACTACCGGGGGCTCTGTCCCCCCGGCGCCCAGCTGATGGTCTTCGTCCCGAAGCCGTGCGCGGTCAAAGGACACGCCCCCAAGGCGTTCCACTACCGCGACGGGGAGATCGTGTCCTGTATCGACTACGAGGCCCCCGAAGAGACCAGTGAGTACTGGCCCAGCGAGATGGCGCCCCTGATCGCCGCCGCCGGTCTCGACGAGGAGGACGAGGAGTACCACCGCACCCTGACCCGGCTGATCCGCGACCACCTCGGCCTGACGGAACCGGACCCGGCCGCCTGCACTGTGGACCGGGAGGCCATAGCCGCGTACCACCACCGCCCGCCCGGACCGGCTTGACCCTGACGTCGCGTAAGGCCCGAGGGTGAGCCGCATGAGCGACTACTACAACGCCTTCGAGATCAGCCCCGTCCCCGCGCCCGGCCCCGACGCCGTGCCGCCGGAGCCGTACCGGGGGATCTACGGCATGCCCGCGTTCGCCACCGTCCCCACGGCCGATCTGGCGGCCTCGGTCGACTTCTGGACCCGTGGCCTCGGGTTCTTCGAACTCTTCGCCGTCCCCGGGCAGCTCGTCCATCTGCGCCGCTGGGCGTTCCAGGACGTCCTTCTCGTCGCCGCCGCCGATGTCCCGGACCGCCCGGCGGCGCTCAGCCTGAGCTTCGCGTGCGTGCTCGGCCAGCTCGAATCCGTCCTCGAATCATGCCGCGCGCTGCGGCCGGACGCGGTCGAAGGACCCCGGGACACCCCCTGGAACACCCGCGACATCACCGTGATCACCCCCGAGCACACCCGGGTCGTGCTCACGGCGGCGAAGGTCTACGACCCGGAGAGCCAGGAGGCCCGCAATCTCGCCGCCATGGGGATCACCCCACCGGACACCACCGGGGACGGGGCCGAGGACCGGGTCCAGAATGGGGAGCATGCCCGAGCCCACTGACGCCGATGGTCACCACGACGGCGGTGCCGACGACGGCGGGCTGACCGTCGGCCGGGTGGCCGCCCGGCTCGGTGTGACCGTCCGCGCGCTGCACCACTGGGACCGGATCGGGCTCGCCCCGCCGTCGCTCCGCACGGCCGCCGGATACCGGCTCTACACCCCCGCCGACCTGGAGCGGCTGCACCGGATCGTGATCTACCGCGAACTGGGCCTGGACCTGGACCGGATCCGTACCGTCCTGGACGAATCCGCCGCCGACCTGCCCGGCGCGCTGCGCGCCCAGCGCGCCAGGGTCACCGAGCGGATCGACCGGCTGCGGCGGCTCGGCGCCGACCTGGACCGGATGATCGACGCCCATGAACACGGCCCGCTGCTCACCCCCGAGCAACAGACCGAGGTGTTCGGACCGGACTGGGATCCGGACCGTACCGCCGAAGCCCGCAGGCAGTACGGCGATACGGCGCAGTGGGCGCAGTACGCCGAACGCTCCGCCGCGCGCGGCCCGGCCGAGTGGCGGGCCGTCACCGAGGCCGCCGAGCGGTTCGACCGCGCCCTGGGGGAGGCGATGGACGCGGGTGCGGTGCCCGGAGGACCGGAGGCCAACCGGCTGGTGGAGCGGCACCGGGAGGTCTTCTCCGCGTACTTCCCCCTCAGCCGGGAGATGCAGGTCTGCCTGGCCCGCCGGTACGAGTCCGACCCCGGCTTCGCCGCCCACTACGACGGCGTCAGGCCCGGACTCGCCGCCTGGTTCCGCCGGATCGTGGACGCGAGCGCGCGGGCGCACGGCATCGACCCGGAGACGGCGACCTGGCGGTGACCCGCGCGGCGGAGAGGCGGGTCGGCCGCCCGGCGGCCCGCCCCGGGACCGCCTGGGTCAGACCTCTCGCCCGTCGCCCGTCGCCCGCTCGATCGCCCGCTCCACCGCCGTGAGACGTTCCGCCAGCCGGTCCGTGAGGGCGGCGAACGGATCACGTTCCCGGGCGCGGGCCGTGACATACGCCGACTTCACCGCCGCCCAGCGCGCCGCGCCCGGCTCGTCGAGCGTGCCGCGCAGTTCGGCGAGGCGCAGCAGGCTCGCCTCGGTGTCGCCGGGGAGTGTCTGCGCCTCGGCCGTGTAGTGGTCGCCGATGACCGCCGCGACCTCGGCGGCGGTCATCGCCGGGCTGAGCCGCTGCGCGATCCGGTTCAGATTGCGGTACGACCCCTGGAGCCGGAACGGCGGCTCCGTGCGGGACGTTTCCGACACCCCGGCCGACGCGATGTACGCCCCGTTCACCGCGAGCACCGTCTCGCGGACGGTCAGCAGATGGCCCAGTACGGCCAGGATCCGGTCCAGTTCCCCCGTACCGTACGGATGCGTCAGCCGGTCCCGTACCGCCGTCGGGTCGCCGGACGCCAGCCGGACCAGCAGTTCGACATCGGACCTGTCCCGGCCCGCGAGCGGCGCCAGTTCGGGGTGGGACGTCAGCGCGTTCTCCACGAAGCTGAGGGCGAACGCCGACTCCTTGCCGGTCAGTACGTCACCGAGGTTCCACACATCGGCCCGGTTCGCCAGCATGTCCGGCAGCCGGAACCGCTCGCCCGCCTCCGTGTACGGATTGCCCGCCATCACCACCGCGAACCGCTTGCCGCGCAGATCCCGGCCGCCGAGGGTACGGCTCGCGTCGCACAGCGGCAGGAACTTCTGGAGCAGTTCGGGCGAGGTGTGCTGGATGTCGTCCAGATACAGCAGCACGTTGTTGCCCGCCGCGATCGCGAACTCGATCTTCTCCAGTTCGGCGCGGGCGGCGGCGTCCGGGGCGCGCTCCGGGTCCAGTGACACGGTGTCCCGGCCGAGCGCCGGTCCGTCCACCTTCACCAGCAGCAGCCCGAGGCGTTCGGCGACGTACTCGACCAGGGTCGTCTTGCCGTATCCCGGCGGGGAGAGCAGGAGCAGCAGACCGCCGCTGTCGGTACGCCGGGCGTCGCCCGCCGCGCCGATCTGCTTGGCGAGACTGTCGCCGACCAGCGGCAGATACACCTCGTCCACCAGCCGGTTGCGGACGAACGCGGACATCACCCTCGGCCGGTACTCGGCCAGCCGCAGCCGGTCCCGCTCCGCGTCGACCAGCCGGGAGCGCAGGGCCCGGTAGGCGCGGAAGCCGGGGACGTCGCCGACGGCGAAGGCGGCGGTACGGGAGAGGAACTCGTCCAGCCGCAGCGGCAGCGCGCCCCCGCTGATCCGGGGATGCGTGCCCAGCAGCCCCTCGACCACCGTCCCGGCCGGGGCCTTCGGCTCGTACCGGATCAGTTCGGGGCAGAGTTCCAGCGCCACGGCCTCGGCGAGGACACCGGGCGGGACGTCGGCGCCGGTGGACTCGGCGTAGGCCGCGAGCCAGCCCTCGACGAGCCGGGCGTCGGGGCGGGAGGGGGTGCCGGATCCGAGGTTGCCGGACTCGGGGGTTCCGGACCCGAGGTTGCCGGACGCGGGATTGCCGGAGCCGGGGGCGCCGGGGAGTTCGGCCGGTACGGCGGCCTCGTCGACCCCTTCCCCGCTTTCGTCCCCGTACGGTCCCTCCCCCTCCGACACGTCCCCGTACGGCGGCTCGCCGCCCACCGCGTCCCGGAAGCCCGCCACCAGCTCCCGCGCCTCCGGGGACACCACGAAGCCCCGGCCCAGGGCCAGTTCCTCCACCAGGTACGCCGCAGCCTCGGCGGAGCCCGTCGCCGCCGCCAGTTCCGCGCGGAGCGCCTCCAGCGCCGGGGACGCGCCGAACCGGTCCCGGGCCGCGATCAGCGACTCCGCCTGCCGGGTCCAGCGCGCCCGGTCCGCCGCCCCCGTCTCCCGGGCCCAGAACAGCTGGGCCCCGGCCCGGGCCCCGCCCCCGTACCGGAGCAGTCCCGCGTCCCGCCACAGCCCGGCGGCGGCCCGCAGTACGGCCACCGCGTCCCGGTCGTGGACGCCCCGCTCGTACCCCTCGTCGAACGCCTCGGCGACCGCCCGCGCCACCAGCCCGGCCGGGTCGCCGCCCGCGACGGCCGCCGGGAGCAGCCTGGCCGCCAGATACTCGGCCCGGTAGACGCCGGGCGACTCCGACGCCAGGGACCGGCCCCAATAGGGCGCGGTCGCCGGGAACTCCGGGTCGCGGACCGGGCCCCGCCAGTCCGTCCCCGTCAACGCGAAGACCATCCCGTCACCGTGCGGTACGAGGGTCAGCTCCGGCTCCTGCGCGGTCACCGCGAACGTGTGCCGCCCCAGCCGGATCGTGCCGCCGTCCGCCCCGAACAGGTCCCGCCGGTCCCGCAGCGCCCGGACGGCCTCGTCACGGGCCGCCTTCAGCCGACCCGCCAACTCCTCGGCGCGTACCGAGTCGCCGAACTCCCGCAGCTCGGTCACGGTCCGCCGGAGCCGGGCCACCATCGGATCGGAGCCGAAGAAGGCGTGCAGTTCGTCGGCGCCGGAGAGGGCCGACGCCCGGCGGGCCACCGCGTCCAGCACCCGGCGGGCCGACTCCGCGAGCCGTTCCGTCCGCCGGGCCCGCTCGTCGTGCAGCGACTGGCGGCGCGCCGAGAACGCCTCGTACACCTCCGTCCGCTTCCCCGCCAGCTCCGCCAGGAAGTCCTCGTGGTCGGGGAAGCGGGACTCCAGGTTCTCCAGCCGCAGCAGCAGCCCGGCGAGCTGCTCGTCGCACTCCTCCGGCGTCCCGGCCGCCGCCAGCGCGCCCGTCACCGACTGCGCAAGCAGGGCCAGTTCGGCCGCGAACTCCGCCCGGCCCTCGCCCTCCGCCAGCTCCCGGCGGCGGGCCACCAGCACCGCCCGCGCCCCGTTGACCAGGCCCGTGACCGCCGCGATCCGCTCCAGGATGCCGGTACGGACCGTGGTGTCGGCGATATCGAGACCGGCGACGACCTCCGTCAGCTCCCGCAGCCCGGCGGCCCGCCCGTCCAGCTCGCCGACGACCCCGGCGGCCTCGGCGGCCGTCGTCAGCTCCGCCGCGCGGTCCCCGAGCCCGCCGATCTCCGCGCGGTAACCGTCGAACGCCTCGTCCCGGCCGAGGAACGCGACCGCCCGCCGGGCCGCCGCCGCCGTATCGGCCGTCATGTCCTCCGCGAGGGCGTCGATCGCCGCCGTGTCCGCGTACCGCAGCTCCTTCAGCGCCAGCAGCCGGCCGCGCGCCACCCGGAGTTCGGTGATCCGTACGATCCACTCCTCCGCCGAACCCGGCGACTCGCCGCGCACCCGGCGCACCAGCCGGGCGATCCCGGCCGCCTCGTCCGCGAGGGCGCCCGCCGCGCGCCGGGTCAGCTCGCGGACCGTCGCGAACTCCTCCAGCGCCTGGACGGCCGTGACCCGGATCTCCTCCAGCGGCGACCGCAGATCCCCGGCCTCAAGGTCGCCGAGCCACGGATGCCGGTCGGCGGTCCGCTCGCAGTCGGCGGCCAGGGCTTCGTAGAGCGCGGCGCGCGCCTCCGTCTCCCCCTCCGTTCCGGCGGCCACCGGCGCGGCGTCGAGTTCGACCGCCGTCCCGGCCACCGCGAGGACGTCCGCGACCGCCCGGACCAGCGCCGCGTTCCCGATCCGCGCCAGCGGCCCGGTCCCCTCCGGCACCGGATGGTCGTCGGAGACGTACGGACTGGTCCACACCCGGACCTCGTGCGTACGGGTCGGCTCGCCGACGGCCGACGGCGGTTCGGCGAGTACCACGATCGTGCCGTCGCCCAGCAGCGCCCAGCCCCCGCAGGCCAGCGGCGCCACGACCTCCTTGCGGATGGTGTCGTACGGCAGCAGTACGCTCGGGCCCCCGTCGGCGGGCCGGAACGCGTACAGCACGCTCTCACCGCCCGGCGACCGCACCGCCCGCTCGAACGCGGCGTCCGGCCGGGGATCCTCGAACGCCTTCACCGCGCCGCCCGCCGGACAGTAGCCGCCGGGGAAGACGATCCCCTGGTCGTCGGGGAGCCGGCGGATCGCCTCACCCGTGCCGACGCCCTCCAGGCGGGTCACCGTCGCGGTCAGGGTGTGCACGACGAGATGACGTACGACGGTCTCGTTGTACGGGCGCACCCGCAGCAGCACCAGCGGCCCCACCCGGGCCCAGGAGACATCCGCGTCCGCGAGGGACTGAAGCGGCTCGGCGACCGGCTCGGTGAAGAGCGCGTCCGAGGCTTCGGAACCGTCGGCCGCCGCCGCCGGGTGGACCGTCAGAGTGCCACCGACGGTCGACACATAGACGCCGTCCGTGACACGGATACGCGGCTCGGGGCCCGTGGTGTGGTCGTCCCGGGACGTCGGCGTCCACACCACGTCCCCCGGCGGGGGCGCCGCCGCGAGATCCCGCTCACCCCGGCCGTCGAGGAACCGCAACGGCGCCAACTGCCAGCGCAGCACACGTACGTCGTCGTTCTTGCCGGTGTGGAAGACCGCCAGCAGCCGGTCGTGCGTCAACCGCAGCCGGGCGGGCCGCGCGCCCTGGAAGAACCGGCACAGCGCGGCGAACTCGGCGACAAAAGCCGGATCGTCGAGGAGCCCCGGCACGGCGCCCTCGGGCAGCGGCTCGAAATCCCGCCCGAACAAGGCGAAGACATCCCCCGGCACGGACGTCGGCGACAGGGGCGCGGGCGCGTCCCGCAGCAGCAGGAGTACGTCCCCGACGGCGACGAGATCCCGGGCGGTACCGGGGCTCCCGGTCCGCAGCCGCCCCGACGCGGCGAGCGCGACCTCGGCGGTCCCGAACTCGCCGGTCCGCGCCGCGTCCAGCGCCTCGGCCCGCCGCGCCAACTCGGCCCCGCGCGCCCGCAGCCGGTCACGCAACACCTCGTACGTCCCCGCGTCCATCGTCGTGCCGCCCTTTCCGTTTCGATCCGTGTAGACCGCGTGGCGTGCGGACCGGGACACCCCCGTGGCCCCGGCCCGCACGCGGCGGCCCTCGCGGCTGCCGTCCCCCCTGGCGGCAGCCGCGAAGTCTTTGGTCCTGCGCCCTCCCCGGCCCCCCGTGCCCGCGTCCGGCGACCTGGCGTTGTCAGCGGTCCGCAGCCCGCCCGTGGCTTGTCTCGCAGTTCCCCGCGCCCCTGGTTGCCCTTCTCACCGCCCTCCCAGCGAGACGGCCCCCCCTTTTTCCAGGGGCGGCGCCTGGGAGGGCATTTAGGGGCGCGGGGAACTGCGCGACCAGCCAGCCACGGTCCGCAGACCGCGTACAAGCTCCAGCAGCCGGGCGGTTCCCGGGATTTTCAGCGGTGCTCTGGAGAGCCAAGGCGCTGGGGG
Organism: Streptomyces sp. NPDC020875; assembly: GCF_040641415.1. Taxonomy (NCBI): domain Bacteria; kingdom Bacillati; phylum Actinomycetota; class Actinomycetes; order Kitasatosporales; family Streptomycetaceae; genus Streptomyces; species Streptomyces sp. NPDC020875. Next base: position 13,434 of record NZ_JBFADP010000015.1, read on the forward strand.
TCCCCCCATTGCCGAAGGCATAGGGGGCGGAACTGCGCGACCAGCCAGCCACGGTCCGCAGACCGCGTACACGCTTCAGCAGCCGGGCGGTTCCCGGGATTTTGAGCGGTGCTCCGGAGGACCGAACCGCGCCGGGCGCGGCCCGGGTTGTCGGGGCCGCGCCCCGAGAGCTGGGGCGCGGCCCGGACGGGGCCGGTGTCAAAGAGACGGCGTGCCGTTGAGGGACGTCAGGGGCACATCCGCGAGGCCCGCGTCGCGGGCCGCCGCCAAGAGCTCCTTGAGGCGGGCGTCCCCGCTCCCGTCACGCATCAGCTTCGTCAGGAACGCCGACACCGTCAGGTTCTGGACGTCCCCCGTGGAGACGGACCCCAGCAGGGACTTCAGGTCCTCCGGGAAGGACGCGGAGCCGTCCAGCCACGGCTCGGCGAGCCGCTGCACCGTCGACGAGTTCTCGACGAATCCGTCGACGCCCTTGCCGAGGGACACCGCTCCGACCAGCCGGTCGAAGAAGACGGAGTCCCCGCCGACGATGTCGATGTCGGCGTGCTCCAGGCCGGTGGAGATGATGAGCGCCTGCGCCTCCGCGACCTTCTGCTGCGCCTCCAGTCCGGCCAGCCGGATGTCCTTCTCGGCCTCCAGCCGGAGCCGGTACTCCTCGTGGGTGCGGGACGCCTCGTCGAGCGCGGCCATCGCGGCGGCCTTCTCCGTCAGACCGGCGGCCTCCGCGGCCATCCGGTCGCGTATGCCGTCGGCTTCGGCCTTGAGGCGTTCGGCCATGGCGACGGCTTCCGCGCGGCCAGCCTTCTCGACGGCGTCGGCCTCCTTCTCGCGGACGGCGACCGCCGCGAGGCCCTCGGCGGCGGCTTCGGCGCGTACGCCGTCGGCGAGGCGGATCTTGGCGCGGGCGTCGAGGTCGGCGGCCTTGTTGCGGGCTTCGGCGAGGGTCAGTTCCTCGGCGGCGCGGTGGACGGCCGCCTGCTCGGCGGCTTCCGCGGCCTTGATGTCCCGTACGAGCTTCTCCTGTGCGGCGCCCTCGGCCGCGATGACGACGGCCTGCCGGTCCCGCTCGGCTTCTTCGACGGCCCGCAGCCGCTTGATGGACTCCTCCTGTTCGGCGACGGTACGGTCCACGGCGACCCGCTCGCGGATGACTTCGGCGATGTCGCGGCGCTCGGCCTCCAGCTCCTTCTCGGCGGCGATCCGGGTGAGTTCGGTCTCCCGTTCGCGGGCGATGACTTCCAGCAGGCGGTCCTTCTCGATCCGCTCGCTCTCGACGGCGATGACGCGTTCGCGGTTCTTCGCGGCGACGGCGACTTCGCGGTTCTGGTTCTCCCGCTGGACGCCGAGCATTTCCTCGGTCTTGAGGAACGCGGTCTGCGCGCGAAGCCGCTCCTCTTCCACGACGCGGGCGGTCTCGGCCTCCTCGCGGGCCCGTACGGTGTCGATCTCGCGGCGCTGCCGGATCTCGGCGTCGGCCTGGCGGCGTTCGAGTTCGAGGATGGCCTCGCGGGCGTCGACGTTCTGGCGGGTGATCTCCTTCTCCTCGTCCCGCTGGAACTCGTTGGTGCGGACGTGTTCGACGGCGGTCAGTTCGGTGATCTTCCGGATGCCCTGGGCGTCGAGGATGTTGTCCCGGTCGAGCTGGGCGAGCGGGGTCTGCTCCAGATAGTCGATGGCGGCGTCTTCGAGGCTGTAGCCGTTGAGGTCGGTGCCGATGACCTGGATGATCCGGTCGCGGAATTCGTCGCGCTTGGTGTAGAGGTCGGTGAAGTCGAGTTGCTTGCCGACGGTTTTCAGGGCCTCGGAGAACTTGGCGTTGAAGAGTTCCTGGAGGGTGGCCTGGTCGCTGGCGCGGGCGGTGCCGATGGCCTGGGCGACCTTGACGACGTCCTCGACGGTCTTGTTGACGCGGACGAAGAACGAGATCCGGATGTCGGCGCGGATGTTGTCGCGGCAGATCAGTCCGTCGCGGCCGGTCCGGGAGATCTCGATGGTCTTCACCGAGATGTCCATGACCTCGGCTTTGTGGAGGACGGGCAGGACGACCTGACCGGTGAAGGTGACATCGACCTTTCTCATTTTGGAGACGATCAGGGCTTTGCCTTGTTCGACCTTGCGGAAGAGGCGGCCGAGGACGAGGACGATCGCGACGGCGAGGATCAGGAGGACGACGACGAGGAGCGCGGCGCCCGTGGTGATGGCATCCATGGGTATCCCGGGTGTTTCGAGGCGGAGGGGTCCGCCCGCGAGCCGTACGGAACGGGCTCAGGCGGGTGCGACCCAGAAGAACTCGCCGGACTCGTCGTACGCGTACAGCAGCCCGGTGCTGCCGTGGGTGAGCGCGTAGGAGTCGTCGGCGGACTGGCGGACCTGGACGACGGCCGTGGAGCCGTCCCGGGCGGTGACCTCGGCCTGGCCGAACCGCGCGTCGACCCGTCCGGTACGGATGACGCAGGTCAGGCCGATGAAGTCCTGCCGGGACGGCCCGGGTTCGTCGGGGAAGAGCTTCGCCAGGGGGCGGATGATCAGCCGGGTCAGTTCGTAGGCGCCGATCAGCGCGGCGGCGAGGACGAGCAGGCCCCGGAGCGGTCCGATACCGGGGAAGAGGGCGGTGCAGGTGAGGCTGATGAACCAGCCGATGGCGATGATGAGGGAGGCCGAGACGGAGACGGGGACGCCGCGCAGCCCGATGACGGGCATCGCGATATCGGTATCGAGGTCGTCGTGGCCGATGAGTCCGGTGAGGACCAGCAGCCAGAACCCGAGGACGACGGTGAGCGCGGCGGTGAGGAGCAGGGTGGGGAAGGCGGTGGTCGCCACCAGGAAGTCGTCCAATCCGGTCCCCTCCTCTCCGGTCTCCGTCGTTTCCCGTTCCCGGCCAACGGAGGACATCATGCCGGGGGAATGTGCCCCTCCGCACTGCCGTCGACCGGCAGTCTTTACGCTTCCTTAATGCCGGTGAACGACAGCGGAGGGGGAGCCGGGCGGATGCTGGACGAGCGACTCGACGTATATGCCCTGATATTGGCCGATGCGTGTATGAGTGGTCGGCGGCTGACCCGGGACGAACGGGAGTCGCTGCGGGACGGCGGCGAGCGGGCGGCGGAGTCCGGTATCGGTCTGCGGGAGCTGGTCCGGCAGCAGCTCGCGGAGGCGGAGTCGGTACGCGCCGGACTGCCCCGGGCCCGGGCGGACCATCTGCTGTCCGTGGTCGCGGAGGCGGTAGACGCCTTCGCGGAGGGCCATGAGCGGGCCCAACGGCTCGCGGTCCGGCGGCAGGAGGCGGCCCGCCGGGAGTTCATCGACGATCTGCTGTACGGGCGGAGCGATCTGGGGCGGCTGGCGGCCCGGGCGGAGCGCTTCGGGCTGCTGCTGTCGCAGGCGCACGCGGTCGCGGTCGCGGAGGGCCCGGAGCCGTACGACGACGGCTATCCGACGACCCGCGGGATCGAGGCGGCGCTGGTGGCCCGGTTCGGGGACCGGCACATCCTGCTGACCACCAAGGACGGCCGGCTGATCTGCGTGGCGCCCGGGGACCAGCCGGAGGTGCCGAAGTTCTTCGCCAAGCAGGCGTACGCGGCGACCGACGGCGGCCGGATCGCGATCGGCCGGGCGCATCCGGGCCCGGGGGGTGTCGTGCAGTCGTACGAGGAGGCACTCAACGCGCTCGACCTGGCGACCCGGATGGACCTGGACGCGCCCGTGCTGCACGCGGCGGATCTGCTGGTCTATCCGGTACTGACCAGGGACCGGCAGGCGATGGCGGACCTGGTCCGTACGGTCCTGGGCCCGCTGCGCTCGGCCCGGGGCGGCGCGCGGCCCCTGGTGGACACGCTCGCGGCCTACTTCGACACGGGGTGCGTGGCGGCGGAGGCGGCCCGGCGGCTGTCGTTGAGCGTACGGGCGATGACGTACCGGCTGGACCGGATCCACAAGCTGACGGGCGCGGACCCGGGCGATCCGGTGCACCGCTACACACTTCAGACGGCGGTCATCGGGGCGCGGCTGCTGGACTGGCCGGAACGGGAGCTGTGAGCCCCCGGGCGTGAATCAGCTCCGGCCGCCGACGCCGTGCAGCAGGGTGTCGACCACCCGGCCGGCGAGGGCGTCCACGGCGGTATCGCCCTCCGGGGCTTCGGCGATGGCTTCGTGGAGGAGGGCGTAGTAGACCCGGCGGGCCCAGTCGAGATCGGCGTCGGCCGGGAGCAGTCCGGCGTCCCGGGCGCGGGTGAAGAGCCGTTCGCAGGCGGCGAGTACCTGGGCGTGCACCCGGGCGACTTCGGGCGCGTCGGTGGGCAGGGCACCCATGGCGAAGCCCCAGCCGAGCTTCACCCGGAGCACGTTCGCGGTGACCTGGTAGAGGGCGACGGCGGGCGGGGTGGTGTCGGGGCGGGCCGCCTCGACGGCCTCGTACAGCCGCCCGGTGGCCCAGGCGGCGAGGGCCGCGATCAGCGCGTCCCGGGAGGCGAACCGCCGGTGCACGGTGGTCCTGGCGACCCCGGCGGCCTCGGCGATCTGCTCCATCGTGGCCGCCGGATTGGCGGACAGCACCCGCTCGGCGGCCTCCAGGATCGTCCGTACGGTCCGCTCGGTGTCGGCGCGCATCGGCTTGGGCTGCGCGGGGGTGGACGGCGCCATGAGGGTCCTTACCGGTGAGGGGACGACAAACCCGAGGTTACGCCAGTGCGGCAACTCATCAATAACGTGCAACATCAATGATGCATGTTCTAGCTTGATGGCGTCATCAGAGACGCATCGAGCAAGGGGGAACTCCATGGATCTGCGACTGAACGGCAAGACGGCGCTCGTCACGGGCGCCAGCCGGGGCATCGGACTGGCCACCGTCCGGGCCCTGACGGCGGAGGGTGTCCGCGTCGTCGCGGCGGCCCGCAGGCCCGGCCCCGAGGTGACCGCGACGGGGGCGGTCCCGATCGCGGCCGACCTCTCGGACCCGGCCGCCGCCGACCACCTGGTCGCGTCGGCCATCGCCGAACTGGGCGGACTCGACATCCTGGTCAACAACGTCGGCGGCGGCGACAGCGGCGGCGCGGGCGGCTTCCTCGACACCACGGACGCGCAGTGGGCGGAGGTCGTGGACCTCAACTTCCTCGCCTCGGTCCGCGTCACCCGCGCCGCCCTCCCGGCCCTGCTGACCGCACGCGGCGCGATCGTCAACGTCTCCTCGATCGGCGCCCGCGTCCCCTCCGGCGGCCCCATCGCCTATACGACGGCCAAGGCCGCGCTCACGGCCTTCGGCAAGGCGATCGCGGACGAGTTCGGCGCCCGGGGAGTCCGGGTCAACACGGTCTCACCGGGCGCGGTCCGCACCGACCTCTGGGAAAGCCCCACGGGCTACGGCGCCGACCTGGCGGCGGCGATGGGCGTCCCCCAGCCCGAACTGCTGGCCGCGCTCCCGGCGGCGACGGGCATGCTGATCGACCGCCTGATCGACCCGGCGGAGGTCGCGACGCTCATCACCTACCTCGCCTCCCCGCTCGCCGCCGCGACGACGGGCGCGGACCACCGTATCGACGGCGGCGGGGTCAAGACGGCTTAGCGGACACGGCTCCGGCGGCCCGCCCGGCGACGCGGTCGCTCAGCCGGACGATCCGGATGTCCACCTGCCCGTGCCCGTCCTCGAAGCCCGCGACCGGTTCGCAGCCGCTGGTCTCCAGACCGCCGGCGTCGGTGTCGTCGAAGAGGGGCACCATGCCCGAGTCGCCGTCGGAGAAGAAGAAGCCGAGATGGGTCCGGAGCCCGGGGTGGGCGATCGCGGCCAGCTCCTCCGCCCACTCCTCGTCCGCCTCGATCGCGGTATCCATCAGCTCCTCGGGCGTCCGGCCGATGCCGAGGGCGGCGCGCAGCGCGTCGACGAGGGTGCCGTCGGAGACGAGCCGGGGGAAGTAGACGGTCCAGGTCCCGGCGAAGGCGGGGTCGTCGAGAGCGACGCCGTACCGCTCCACGAGCGACGCGAGATCGGCCCCCCGGACGAGCCCCGGTTCGAAGGCGACCTCGGCGACGGCGTCGGCGAACTCCCCGGGCAGCGGGCTCTCCGCGCCCTCGGGCCGGTGGAGTTCGAAGACCGACCCGCTCGCGTCGAACACCGACGGCCGCGGGGACTCGTCGAACACATGCCAGACGACGGGCTCGTCCCCCCGGAGCGCGGCGGCCCGGACCCAGGCGGGATCCCGCAGGAACCCGACCTCGTCCATGAAGTTGCCGTTGATCGAGGCGGCGTAGACGGCGTCGTCGTACGCGTCCAGGGGACGGCCGAGTACGACGGCGAAAGCGTCGCCGAGCTGCCGATCCCAGTCGCCGGACGGGGAGGGTTCAGATGTCATACGGGCACGGTAACTCCGCCCACTGACAGGCCCGGTGGGCCTGAGCCGGAGATGTCATGGCGTCGAGGATGTGGTCGGGGCAGGTGACGTGTCCGGGGTGGACTTCGACGGGTGCGGTGGTGGTTCTCCGGCAGACATCGCATTGGGCGGTGACGGGCTCCGGCGGTCTGGTGAGGAGCCCGTCCCGGGTCACCGGATCCACGTCCAGGCCGGTCCGGGCCGGGCTGCTCGTACGGCGACGGGCTGTTCGAAGTGGAGCCCGTCGCGGGCGACGATGAGCCTGCGGGCTTGGGGTGGGGCGGGGGTTCCGGTGCGTGTGGCGGTGGACCGTAGGCGCAGGATCTCCCGGGCTTCGTCCTGGGAGGGGCTGGTCCAGGGCCGGACCCACGGATCGGTCCGGGACGGCGGGACGATCACGATCACCGTGTGGCGGCTTCGGCGCGGCTTGAGTAAAGCCCGTACGAGGGTAATCAGGCTGAGGATAAGGTCACGCATACGACAGATCAGCTCCTTCGGAGGGCTGGTCGGTTGAGCCCCGATGGACCGCTGGACACGGTCGGTCGGGGCGTCTTGGTTTTGTGTGGGTGGTCCCGGCCCCGTGCCGCGGGGGATGGGTTGTACGGAGCCGGGACCCGTTCCCGGGCCCGGGGCGTGGGGCCACCGAACCCGGGAGCCATCAGGCCCGCCGGGCCCGCTTCGGGGCGAGCTGACGCGGCTTCGGACACTCCGGATGCGCATAGAGGGACGGCCGGGCCCCGGACGCCGAGAACCCCAGCATCAACAAGGTCTCCTCGGTCCGCTCCACCAACCGCTCGCAGTACACGCAGTACTCCGGAAACCCGCCCAGCACCGGACCGCAGACGTCGCTCATCGCACCGGCATGCCGTCCATGGCCCAGGGCTTCGAGCAGATGGCTCCGGATCTCCTGACCGTGCGGCAGCAGAACCGGGTGCCCGGTCCGGTCGTGCCACGGCGGGGTGTCCCAGCGGGTCCGGTGGGACGGCGGAAGGGCGATCCAGCCGGTGGGTCCCGTACGCAGTTCGACGGTGGGCAGCAACCCGTTCTCCAAGGCGTGCTGCCCTGTCGCGGCACGGACCAGGAGCACCGCACGAGTCTCGTCGACCACACACGGCACCACCACGGCCTCGCCCAGGGCCGCCAGCGTGGCGAGTCCCGTCTCCTTCGGCATCACCAATGCGTCGAAGTACCTCGTGGCAGCGATGAGAGCACCGCCGAGGGCGACTTCGTCACCGGTGAGCACCGCGACTTCCCGTCGCGGATGGGCGCCGGGAGTGGAGCAGCCCGGTTCGCCGCAGGTACAGCCGGACCGGGGTCGGTAGCGGTGTCCCGTCGTCACGGGCCAGCCGAGGAGTTCGCGGTAGGTCCGCGAAGCGCGTTCCGGAACGCTGGTGTTGATCGGCCCCATGGCCGCTCCCCTGAAATGATCGCTCGAATACGGAGGGTGACAGCTCCGAGAGTGGCCCAGGGAAACGGCGACACCCCCTAGAAAATCTAGGGGGTGTTACGGCGTATGCGCCGACCAGCCATTCAGTACACAAGTTCCATATTGCGGACCAGGAAAGAAAGCTGGGATGCCTGGGTCGGTACGCCTTTCATAGCCATATCCGCGACTGCGGCCCGGGCCATGGGGTCGCCGAATACATAGGCGGGCGCGTCCTTCGCGGCCTCCCTCAGTTTCAGCACCGCCGAAGCGCTGCGCCCCATCCGGTGCAGCGCCCTGGCCTCGTCGATCCGGTAGTGGACCCGGCGCTCCTTGCTCGGCACCGTGCTGATGTCGAACTCCGGCACCCTGCGGAGGCCCGTGTCCGGCTGGTCGACCTCGACACCGGCTTCGGCCGCGTGCACCGCCACCGTGCCCCGGCCGAAGACGGTCTGGGAGCGCAGGTCGTAGTAGCCGGGGCCGAGCCGGTCGGCGTCCTCCAGGGCGGCGGAGATCCGGGCCCACGCGTCCGGGCCGTCGGCGCCGCGGGCGAAGGCGATGGCACACCGCAGATGCAGGGCGCCCCGCAGGGACAGCGCCTCGGCCGGCGCGTGGGTCGCCGACGCGATGGGCTCCAGGTCCCGCAAAGCGGCCTCGGCGACGACGACGGTGTCCTGAAGGGACGCCTGGTGCAGCAGGGCCCCGCAGCGATCCCAGGCCACGGCCGCCTTCACCAGCGGGTCATCGAGCAGGGTGGCGGCTCCGGCGGCTACCTCTGCCGCAGCCCAGGCCAGATCCGGGTATCCCAACTGGTTGAGGCACATCCGAGCCGTACGCGCGGCGTCGACCAGCCGTCGGAGCGCATCCGCCCGGGCGGCCCCTTCCGCCATCAGGAGTGCCGTGTTCAGGTCCTCGATCATGACCGGCAGCCGGGTCGCGAGGGCGGGCAGGTCCGCCGCCTGCCGTTCCCGGTTGGAAGCGGCGGCGTTGGCGTCCATCACGGCATCGGCCGGGGGCGCGCCCTGCGGGGTGAGACCGGGGTGCCCCGAAAGGATGAGCGAAGCGCGCCGCAGCCCCGTACGGAGTGCGGGGATATGCGCATGGGCCAGGGACCCGCCGCCGCGCCGGAGCCGAAACGGCTGGCCGAGCAGCCACACCACATCCACATCGCATTGATGTGCGATGGCGGTGATGACGGAGTACCGGTCGAGCGGCTGACGCCCGGACTCGACATTCGCCATCCACGACTCGGTCCGACCCAGGAAATCCGCGAGTTGGACCTGGGAGAATCCGGCGGCGTTCCGGGCGATACGTACCCGGGTACCGATGTGATCAGTGACAGGAAAGTGCATGTCGGGCTCCGTTCCGTCCGCGGCCTTCAGAACGGTACTCCCACCTTGCGTAGCGCGGCACAACGCGAACAACAGTCCCGCTAGGGCCACTTGCGCGGTCCGGCAGCCGACCGCGGGCGCTCGCCCGCTTCGTGGAGCCTGCCGCAGGCGCATACCAGCAGCCATCATCATCGCTACTAGTACCGCTGGCTATCTACACGAAATAGCCTCTAACGTGCGGCGCTGCACCAGGACTTGGGGGTTGAGGAACATCCATGTCAGATCGTGCGCTAAGGGGTCGCTGGGCCGATTGGCGCTTTGCCCTGCACCTGCACTGATTGAGCGTCGGAGTCTTCGTGGGTCGCTGTTGTCGATCTTCGGAGTGTTGTTGTGGCGGTCGAGTTCCTGACGGATGAGCAAGCGGCCCGGTACGGGTCGTTCCATGAGGTGCCCTCGCGGGCGGAACTGGAGCGGTACTTCTTCCTGGACGACGCGGACCGGGAGGCGGTGCAGGCCAAGCGGCGGGCTCACAACCGGCTCGGGTTCGCGGTCCAGCTGACGAGCGTGCGGTTCCTGGGCCGGTTTATGCCGGACCCCCGGCAGGTGCCGGTCGAGGTGGCGGAGCATCTGGCCGGGCAGTTGGAGATCGCGGACGCCTCGTGTCTGAAGCTGTACGGCGAGCGGGACGGCACGGCCCGTACGCATGCAGGGGAGATCCAGGAGGCCGGGGGCTGGCGGGACTTCGCGGAGGTCCGGGAGGAGCTGACGGGCTGGCTGGACGCGCGGGCGTGGACGACGGGGGACGGGCCGAAGGCGTTGTTCGACGCGGCGGCCGGGTGGTTGCGCGAGGGGCGGGTGCTGCTGCCGGGTGCGAGCCGTCTGGCCCGGTTGGTGGGCTCGGTGCGGGAGGCGGCGAACCAGCGGTTGTGGGACACCTTGTACGGGCTGCTGAACACCGGCCAGCGGGCGGTGCTCGACTCGCTGCTGACCGTGCCGCCCGGGGCGCGGGTCTCCGAGCTGGACCGGCTGCGCCGGGGCCCGGTGCGGGTGTCGGGGCCGCAGATGAAGTGGTCGCTTCAGCGGGCGGAGGAGATCGCCGATCTGGGGATGGGTGCGCTGGACGTCGCCGGGATACCGCCGCGCAGGCTGGCGGAGCTGTCGCGGTACGGGGTGGACGGCAAGGCGACGCTGCTCAAGCGGCACGGTGATTCCCGGCGGCTGGCGACGCTGCTGGCCACCGCGGTGTACTTGACGACCCGGGCCGTGGACGACGCGCTGGACCTGCTGGAGGTGCTGATCGCCACGAAGCTGCTGGCGAAGGCCGAGCGGGAGACGGTGAAGGAGAAGATCAGGACGCTGCCGAGGGTGGAGCGGGCGGGAGCGAAGCTGGCGACCGCGTTCCAGGTCGTCTTCGAGACCACGAGCGAGCAGGTCGACACCGACACCGGCGAGATCAGTCCGCCCTCGGTGGAGACCTTCCAGGCGATGTGGGAGCAGATCGAGGCGGTGGTGCCCCGCCAGGAGCTGGCTGCCGCGATCGCCGCGCTGTTCGAGCTGACGCCGCCGCTCGACTCGGACGCGGACGAGGCGTGGCGGTCCATGCTGGTCACCCGGTTCGGCACGGTGCGGCCGTTCCTGAAGCTGCTGGTGAAGGTGGTGGACTTCGACGCGACGCCGGAGGGCGAGCCGGTGCTGGCCGCGCTGAAGACGCTGCCGGACCTGATGGGGCGCAAGAAGGTCGGCCCCGCCGAGATCGACACCGGCCTGCTGGCCGGGTCGTGGCGGCGGCTGGTGCTGGCGGCGCCGCACCTGGAGCCGGGCACGGTGGACTGGAAGGCGTACACGTTCTGCGTGCTGGAGCATGTCCACCGGATGCTGCGGAGCAAGCAGGTGTTCGCGAAGAACTCCTCGAAGTGGGGCGACCCGCGGGCGAAGCTCCTGGCCGGTGAGGCGTGGGAGCAGGCCAGGCCCACCGTGCTCGCGTCCCTCGGCCTCCCGGCGGAGGCGGGTGAGCATCTGGCCGCGCGGGCCGCGCTGCTGGACGGCACCTACCGGGAGGTCGCCGGCCGGGTGCCGGACAACGCGCAGATCGTGTTCGGCGACGACGGCCGGCTGCACTTCGCCGCCCTGGAGCCGGAGCCCGAACCGGCCTCGCTGCTCGACCTGCGGGCCGCGGTGAACGCGATGCTGCCCCGCGTGGATCTGCCGGAGGTGCTGTTGGAGGTGTTCTCCTGGACCGGCGCGGACCAGGCGTTCACCTCGGTCACCGGCGGCGAGGCCCGCCTGCGGGACCTGAACGTCACGATTGCCGGGCTGCTGGTCGCCCACGGCTGCAACGTCGGCTACACCCCCGTCATCGGCGGCGTGGACGCGCTGAAGTACGGGCGGCTGTCCCACGTGGACCAGACGTATCTGCGGCTCGCCACGTACCGGGCCGCGAACGCCACCCTCATCGAGGCCCAGGCCGCGATCGGCCTCGCCGCGGCGTGGGGCGGCGGTCTGGTCGCGTCGGTGGACGGGATGCGGTTCGTCGTGCCGGTGCAGTCGGTGTACGCCCGGCCGAATCCCCGGTTCTTCGGGCGCCGGGGCGGCGCGACGTGGCTGAACATGATCAACGACCAGGCGGCCGGGCTGGGCGGGAAGGTCGTGGCCGGCACCCCGCGCGACTCCCTCTACGTGCTGGACGTGCTCTACGACCGGGACGGCGGCCGCCGTCCGGACATGATCGTCACCGACACCGCGTCGTACAGCGACATCGTCTTCGGGCTCCTGACCCTGGCCGGGTTCGCCTACGCGCCGCAGCTCGCGGACCTGCCGGACCAGAAGATGTGGCGGATCGACCGTACGGCCGACTACGGCGCGTTCCAGGACGCGGCCCGCGGCCGGGCCGATCTCGCCCGGATCGAGCGGCACTGGGAGGACATCCTGCGGATCATCGGCTCCATCCACACCGGGGCCGTCCGCGCGTACGACGTGATCCGGATGCTGTCCCGCGACGGGCGCCCGACCCCGCTCGGGGACGCGATCGCGCACTACGGGCGGATCGCGAAGACCCTGCACATCCTGCGCCTGGCCGACGAGCCCGGCTACCGCCGCCAGATCAAGGTGCAGGCCAACCTCCAGGAAGGCCGCCACGCCCTCGCCCGGAAGATCTTCCACGGCCGGGCCGGACAGCTCTACCAGCGCTACCAGGACGGCATGGAGGACCTGTTGACCGAACTACCGGGGGGCGGGCCGACGAGCCCTTGGAGATCGACGCACCGTGACGGGGCCAAGTATCAGGCCGGTCCGCTTGCCCCGAGGCCGTGCCACACCACCGTCCTCATGTGCTGTCATCACGAGCTGTTGGAGACCACAGCAACTCGTGGAGGCTCAGGTGCAAGAGAGCATGCAGTTACGGGACGTCACGGCGCTGACGGTGCCGAGGGTCGGCCGGGTCGAGGAGACTGGCGATCCGTCCCTGCCGTACCGGCTGCTCGACCGGGACGGGATCGAGGTGGCGGCAGTCAGCGAGTTCCTGCTCGACATGCTCGCCGACGATGACAGCCCGGCCTCGCTGCGCTCGTATGCGTATGAGCTGCTGGCCTGGTTCCGGTTCCTGTGGGCCGTCGACGTGCCGTGGGACCGGGCCGGGCGGGCGGAGGCGCGGGACTTCGCACTGTGGCTGAAGGTGGTCAAGAAGCCGCCGCGGCCCCGGCGGCCGGACGCCCCGGCGCCCGGGTCGGTCAACTCGGTGACCGGCAAGCGGTACGCGGGCGAGAACTACGCGGCACGCACCCGGAGGCACGCGCGGGCAGTCGTCCGCAGCTTCTACGAGTATCACCGCGACATGCACGGACGTCCGCTGCTCAACCCGTTCCCGAAGACCAAGCGCTCCGAGGACGAGCACCTCAACGCCCACCACAACCCGATGCACGCCTTCAAGCACCCTGTCCTCCGGGCCCCCTACCAGCCCAAGGAGCCCCGGCGAACCCCGCGCGGCATCCCCGACCAGGCATTCAATGAACTGTTCGCGGCCCTGCCCTCGCACCGCGACCGCGCGCTGGTCGCCTTCTACATCTCGGCCGGCCCGCGCGCCTCGGAACTCCTCGGCGTCAGCCGGGACCGGGTCAGCCCCGGTGACCAGACGATCGGCGTCATCCGCAAGGGCTCCCGGGCCCTGCAATGGATCCCCGCCTCCAGCGACGCGTTCGTATGGCTACGTCTCTACCAGCAGCAGATCCGCCCGCAGGCCCTCGACGGGCCGGAGGAACCGCTGTGGTGGACCCTCCGACGCCCGATCAGACCGTTGAGCTACGACGCCGCACGCATGGTGTTCACCCGGGCCAACGAGACTCTGGGAGCGAACTGGACCCTGCATGACCTGCGGCACAGCGCGGCCAAACGCATGGTGCGCGATCCCAAGCTCTCGCTCACCGACGTCCAATGGGTCCTTGGCCATCTCCACATCAGCACCACGGAGCAGTACCTCGAACCAGCCGAGGACGAGGTCGTCGCGCACGTGCTGGCCCACCACGCCCGGCAAGCTGCGGAGCCCGTCAAACCGGTGATGCCCGCCCCGGGCTACCGTTCCGAGGTTCTCCAGACGCTACTCGGCACGGCCGTATTCGGTGGAGGCCCGGCATGACCACCGCGACCGTGACTGCCCGGCCCTCCGCCCCGCCCCGTCACGCCCCTTTGCCTCCCGGCCAGGAGAAACGCGAAGCGCTGACGACCTGGTGGCAGACGGAGGAACCGCGCGAACAGGTGCTGGAGCGCACACTCGCGCTGCCGTTCGCCGCGGACAGCGACGCCAACCTGCGCACACGGCACCGCGGCCTGATCAAGCTGCTGGACTGGCTGGAGGACCAGCCCGGCCACACCTGGCAGGAGCGCTGGATGGCCAGCGGAGCCGAGGAAGCAGGCCGGGAATGGACGCGGCTGCCGATGCAGTGGCTCGCCGAGCGCCAGCGGGCACGCAAGTACGACCGCGCCGATCTGTGCTGCGGCATGATCCCGCTGCTGGGCGGACAAGTCGTACGCCCCGCCTACCGGTGGCTGCTGCGGCAGCGCCCTTCGCAGCTGCTGGCGCACATCCGCAGCGTCACCGATCCCGACGGCTTCGCGGCGCTCAAGCACCAGTACGCGGCCACCGGCCACGCGGGATCCAACGACTGCAACAACGCACTCAACCGCGTCACCTGGATCGTGGTCTCCAAGGGCGGGACCGTCCGCGACGTCACCATTGGCGACTGCGTCGAGCTGCAGCACGCCATCGGCGAGCACCAGACCAACGGCTACCACGGCAAGCACCTCTTCTACGCGCTCCTCGCGGGCCTCGGCGTATTCGGCCCCGACGCCCCGGCACGGCTGAAGACGGTGATGCTGCCAGGGCAGCTGACACCGGCCGCACTGGTCGACCGGCAGGGCATCACCTGCACCGCGATACGCGACCTCCTGGTCGACTACCTCGCCGAACGCGCGGTGGACGTCGACTACACCACGCTGGAGGACATGGCCCGCACCCTGGCCGGACTGTTCTGGCGCGACCTGGAGAAACACCACCCGGGCATCGACTCGCTGCGGCTGAACGCCGACACCGTCACCGCCTGGCGGGAGCGCGTCCGCATGGTCCGTGACCGGCACGGCACCCCCATCCGGCCCCGGGTCAACGCACACACCGTGTTCAGCTGGGTCCGCACGTTCTACCAAGATCTCGCCCGCTGGGCCGCCGACGAACCAACGCGCTGGGGCCCGTGGGTGGCACCCTGCCCGGTCCGCGACAGTGACACCGACCACAAGAAGAACCGCGCCCGCCGCAAGGCAGCCATGGACCAGCGAACCCGCACCCTGCTGCCCGCACTCCCGGCCCTGGTCAAAGCCGTCGAGCGCCAGCTCAAGGACGCCCAGACCTGTCTCGCCACCGGACGGGAGACCCCGGCCGGAGCCCCGTTCACCACTCCGGCGGGCGAGACCCTCCTCCGCCGCGCCGGAGCGTCCTCCCGCGTGTACGCCGACGACCCCGCCACCAGCCGGCGCCGGGACCTGACCGTGGAAGAGGAACGCGCCTTCTGGGCCTGGGCCATCGTCGAAGTCCTTCGCCACACCGGCATGCGCATCGAGGAAGCACTCGAACTCACCCACCACAGCTTCGTCGCCTACCGGCTGCCCACCACCGGCGAGATCGTGCCCATGCTCCAGGTCGCCCCGTCCAAGCTCGACCAGGAGCGGCTGCTGTTGGTCTCACCAGAGCTCGGCGAGGTACTCACTGCGATCATCCATCGCGTCCGGCGCGGGCAGCAGGCCATGCCCCTGGTCTCCGCCTACGACAGTCTGGAACGGCTCTGGAGTGCACCGATGCCCTTCCTCTTCCAGCGCCGCTGCGGCCCAGAAGACCGGGCGATCCCGCGCAACTACATCTATACCTGCCTCAACGACGCCCTCGCCGCCAGCGGGCTGACCGGGCCCGGCGATGAGCAGCTGCGATACACGCCGCACGACTTCCGGAGAATCTTCGTGACCGACGCCCTCCGCTCCGGCCTGCCCCCGCACATCGCCGCCCGCATCTGCGGCCACCGGATGGCCGACACGACTCTCGGCTATGCCGCGATCTATCCCGAGGACGTCATCAACCACCACCGGTCCTTCATCGCCCGCCGCCGGTCACTGCGACCCGGAGAGGAGTACCGCGAACCCACTGCACAGGAATGGCAGGACTTCCTCGCCCACTTCGAGCTGCGGAAGGTCGCCCTCGGCGTTTGCGCACGCGACTTCGGCACCCCCTGCGTCCATGAACACGCCTGCATCCGCTGCCCTGTCCTGCGACCCGATCCCGAGCAGAGGCCCCGCCTGGAGGAGATCCATGCGAACCTGCTCGACCGGCTCCAGGAGGCCAAGGAACAGGGATGGCTCGGCGAGGTCGCCGCGATCGAGGCCAGCCTCGCCGCCACCGAGCAGAAGCTCGCCGCCATGCGCGACCTCGCAGTCCGGCACACCACAGTCCACCTCGGCATGCCCGACTTCCGTACCACCGCCGGCCGACTCCCCGCTGCCAGGGAGGCGTGACAGCCAGCCAGGTCAGCCGGAGGCGTACACCTTCGGAGTCCGGCACTTGCCCCTCATCCGCCGCCGGTGCGAAGCGGCGACGTTCCCGACATGCTGCCGTCCGGAGCCGACATAGCTGTCACCACACGTGTCACAGCGCCAGCGGTAGACCTCCGAGCGGGGCAGGGCGTCGGGCTCGCGGTTGGACGTGATCGCCTTGAACAGCAGCTTAAACAGGTTCATTGTCGTCGTGCTCCTCGTCTGGGTGGCCCCGACCCTTGCCGGGGCCATCACATCGTTCCGTAGGGGGCCAGCCAAGGTGAGGCCGAAAGCCGCCACGGGATGATCTTGAAGTTCCGGTAGGGGTACTCAGGCGATGACGAAGGGGATGAACGCCACCTCGGCGCGGGGAGCGCTGCCCGGATCTCCGCTGCCCCGGACAACGAAACCCCACTGCCGGTCCTCGTCAGCTCTGCTGGAGTCGAAGGACTCGTACTGCGGGTGGGAACGGATCGCGGCGATAGTGTCGGCGATCCGGGCATCCGGTTCCTTCTCCCGGTAAAACATCAGCAGAGACGTCCGGCGGCCGCCGTTGTCCGTGTATCTGAGCAGTTGGTCCAGCGCGTTGGTGACCGACTTCGGCCCGGTGTAGAACTTGCACTCGGAGATCGACACGTTGCGGTCTCCGACTCGGATCAGGATGTCCGTCTTGCCCTTGCCGTTCAGGGTCTCGCCCGTGGACTGCCCTTCAAAGTAGGCATTGAGGGCGACTAGCAGCACGTCTCGCAGCCGCTCCTCAGGCATGTCAGAGGTCAGGAGGCCCAACCGCTCCATCGAGTTGCGGGCCCCCCGCAGAAGCCTGAGGGAATCCGCATACGCCCTGGCGTCGTGCCGCGCCACCTCGGGCCGCCACTCTCCGACCGGCAGGATCTGGAGGGTCGGGCTGACTTGGTAGCCGTCCCGGGCCAGCGCGGCTGTGACCTTCGCCAGCGTCCCGTCCCAGCCGTAGGAGCCGGTGCACTCATCAAGCATGCCCTCGAACGCGCGCAGGGCCCGCTGGACCTGTCCTCCGTCGGTCCAGTCAACACCTTCGGCGAAGGAGCTGAAGAGCTGCTTGCGAGCTCCACCTGAGCGAGTCTGCGTGGCTTCCACGGGAGAGAAGCCCTCACCTGTCCAGCATGCTCGCAGGGGACTCAGCTCGATGATGGAGCTGAGCTCCCAGAAGAGCTGGCGCGTCCGGGCGCTGACTATCTCGATAGCTGTATCCATCGGGCCAGGTTAAGAGCCCAAATCGTGTCGGTGACGACGTTTCAGATACATCACCCTCTGTACGTGGAGGCTCCATGGGAGGGGAGCGCCGACACGCCCGACGACACTCAGCTCTCCAACTTCTTCACCACTACTGTCCGTGGCGAAGAGGGGAGCCGGCCGGATCAAGGCGATGCTGGGCTAGTTCGGATAAGACCAGATCGGCGCGCTCGG
Organism: Streptomyces sp. NPDC020875; assembly: GCF_040641415.1. NCBI lineage: Bacteria > Bacillati > Actinomycetota > Actinomycetes > Kitasatosporales > Streptomycetaceae > Streptomyces > Streptomyces sp. NPDC020875. The sequence goes on from NZ_JBFADP010000015.1 coordinate 31,052, forward strand.
CCTGGTCCTCAACGCCCTCGTGCTGTTCACCACCCGCTATATGGACGCCGCCGTCACCCGGCTCCGCGCCGACGGCTTCTACGTCCGCGACGAGGACGTCGCACGCCTCTCGCCGTTCGTCCGCCACCACATCAACGTGCTGGGCCGGTACTCCTTCCAGCTCCCCGAGCTGCCCGGCGGCCTGCGGCCCCTGCGCGACAAGCACGCCACCGACGGCGAGTGACCGGCGGGCTCCCCGTACCCGGTGACGTGGGCCGTCTGGGTCACTAGTGGGCCGGCGGCCCGACTAGCAGGTGCAGGTAGTGCGATAGCGGGCGGTCCCAGGCCGGGGCCGGGGGCTCCCCGGGTTCGAACTTCGGGCGAAGCGGGGCGCAGATGACCTTGTCGCAGTACTTGTAGGTGTTCAGGGTGCCGGAGGTGGTACCCACGATGATGGCGACTCCCTCGTCGCTGTCGCGGCTGCCCCGGACCAGGATCTTCTTGCTGTCACTGCTGTCGAAGTCGATGGTCTCGTAGTGCCAGCTCCCGCTCTCGGAGCCGTACCCCAGCGTCGCGTACTCCTGGGTGGTGCTGACCTTGTCGTTCTTGGCGATCAGCCTGCCCTCGATGGCATAGCCCTCGGGGCCGTCCGCCCAAGCGTGCCCGCGGAAGATGACGTGGACGCCGCCCTCGTCGTAGCGGGCCTCGATGAGCTGGCGCGGGCCGCCGGCGGGGGCGGTGACCTTGTCGCCGTACTCGTAGCTCCCGTCGTTGTGGAGGTTGATGCCCAGCCGGAAGTCCACGTCCTCGTTCAGCGCGCGCTTTCCGCGGCCGGAGATCTCGTAGACGTTCTCGTCGGTTCCCTTGATCTCCCGCTTCTCGTAGGAGAAGTCGGCGGACGCTCCGCCGTGCCCGAGGGCCACCGTGTTCGTGATACCGGCGTCGACGACCTGGCAGGTGGCCGAGAGGGTCCCGGAGAAGACGTAGCCCTCGGGGCCGTCGGGGTCCACGGTGCCCTCGAACAACGCGCCGTGCTCCCTCCACCGGTCGTGGTCGTCGCGGCTCAGGTCCTCGCGGCGGGGCTTGTAGAACCTCACGGTCACGGCAGGCATGGTTCGCTCCATCTCCCAACGAATTCCCACAGAGCGGCCAATACCGGCCGCTCCATGAGGAAGTTACCGTAGGTGATCACGCGATTACTATGCCGTGGCGCGGGGGCCTGGGGCGCGTGCGGTCCTACGGCGGCGTACCACGGGCGTCCGCGCGCCCGGTACGGCCCACCGCAGGGCATACCGCTGACACAGGGTCAGCGGCGGGCATCGCCGGGTGCGAGGAGGCTGGTCAGCTCGGCGATCGCCTCGGGAGACGGCTTGAAGTAGCGGCGCACGTTGTCCGCCTTCCGGTGCCGGGACTTGGCCATCAGCATCAGCAGGGAGGCGCCCCGCTCACCGAGGTGCGTGAGCCCGGAGTGCCGGTATTCGTGCAGGTCCCAGCCCGTTCCGGGCTGGCCGCCGACGGCGGTGTGCTCGTCGAGCAGCGCGCGGGCCTGGCCGTAGGAGAGGCGGGCGAGGCCGGTGTCCGGGCACACATCCCGGGGGCTCACGACCTTCCCCGGGCCGGGGCGGCGGTGGGTGACGAATACCGGTCCGCAGGTGCGGCCCTTGATCAGGCGGGGCAGGAGCCGCGCGGTGCCGGCGTCCCAGTAGACGGTCTCCAGGACGAAGTCCTCGCGCACCCGGCCGCCCCGGCGGCGGGCGGCGGCGCCCTTCGCCTTCACCGGGGCCCGGCGCCCGGCGAGGTCCAGCTCCTCGATGTTGACGTCCAGGATCTCCTCGGCGCGGGCGCAGGTCTCGTAGAGCATCCGCCACAGCGTCTTCTCCCGCAGCGCGACCTCGCGCCGGGCGATCAGCCGGTCGACCGCCATCTTCGAGCGGGCCGGGGTCTGCGAGTCCGGCGGCGGCATCCGGCTCGCCCAGGCCGGGACGGCCGGGCCGTCGTACCCGCGCTCGCGGCACCAGCCGAGCCAGGACAGGACCGACGCCCGGCGCGCGTTCCAGGTGTTCGCCGCGGAGCGGCCCCACAGCGTCTCCAGGGCTCCGCCGATCTCGTCGTCCGCGACCGACGCGAGCGGCCGGGCCTCGCCGATCCGCTCGGCGGTCTTGCCCACCCCGATCCCGTAGTTCCGGACCGTGTTCGGGTTGCCGAGCGAGTCCAGGAAGACGTCGGCCGCCCCGCGGACCGTGAGCGCCTTCCCGGCGGGCAGTTGTACGACAGCGGGCACCGCTTCCCCCTTGCCACAGATAACAGGGTAGCTTCACGCGGAGGCCCGGCGACGTCTCCGCAGGTCGCGTTCGGCAATGCCGCAGATAATAGGGCGTTATCTGTGGGAAGACTTCAGCCCGGTGCCGAGGGCGAAGCCCCGTCAGCCGCTCACCAGGGCCGACGGAGGCTTAGCGCACGATCTGACATGGATGTTCCTCAGACCCCGACTTGGCCCCGTGCGGCGCGCAACGGAAAGGAGAGAGGAATGGCCCAGATGGGATACGCGGCCATCGCGGATCACTACCGTCGCCAGATCCAGGACGGAGTCCTCGCGCCGGGCGCCGCGATGCCGTCGCTGCGGGAGGTGTGCGAACAGTTCGGCGTCGCCAACACCACCGCGAACCGCGCCTACCGCGTCCTGAAGATGGAAGGACTCACCCTGCCCAAGCCCGGTGTCGGGACCGTCGTCGCCGGACCGATCAGCAACAACATCTCGGCCCGGGTCCGGCTCCACCAGCACACCGGCGCCGCACTCGGCGGCGGGGAGACCTCCCGCGTCCTGGAAACCGGCACCATCGGCGCCGACGAACTCGTCGCCCCGCGCCTGGACGTCACACCCGGCACCCCGGTCCACGTCCGCCGCCGCATCGTCAGCCGCGACGGCTCACCCGTCCACATCAGCAGCTCCTACTACCCCGCCTACGTCATCGCCGCCGCACCCGAACTGACCGAACCGGTCTCCACCGGCGGATCCCGCGAACTCGCCGCCGAACGCCTCGGCGTCGAACAGGACCACGTCCTCGAAGAAGTCACCTCCCGGCTCCCCACCGCAGCCGAGAAGGAAGCCCTCGGACTGACCGCCCACAACGTCGTCGTCACCCAGGTCGTCCGCACCGTCCACCTCGCCGACGGCCGCGTCGTCGAAGTCGCCGTCAAGGTCACCGGAGGCTCCACCGTCCTGCGCTGGATCACCACCCTCCGCGACCAGTAACCACCCCCGTGGCAGCGCCCGCACGACCCCAGATCACGGGTGGGCCGACCTGGACCGCAGCACGCCGCCACACCAACCACCACCACGGGCCCGGCCACCTCGGACAATGGCCGGGCCCACAACACCACCCCGGAACACCGAACCCCCGACAGCAGCACCGCGGCCGTCAACACCGTCGCCGCACTCCGCGAGACCGGCGTCACCGTCCTGTACGGCGAAGGCGGCTTCACCCCCAACCCACCCGGCGAGCGCCACCCCTACCCCTGGCACACCGCCCTCGACACGGCCGAAGAAGCCCACCGCTGACGGATACGACTAGGCTCCGCTGGCTTGTTCCCGACCGGAGGGGCGCGAGCGGGCGACATACTTGAACGCTTCAATGGACCGGCGGGCATCAGGCGCGAGGAGCACACCGCATGGCACCGACGCTGAAGATCACCCCCATCGGCACGGTCGTCGGCGGCCGGTCCGAACCCACCGACGACCGTTGGACCGGCGCCGCGATCATCCGGCTGGACCCGGGGTTTCCCGTCGAAGTCGTTCAGGGGCTGGCGGAGTTCTCCCATCTCGTCGTGGTCTGGCACTTCCATCTCGCCTCCCCCGACGACGTCGCCCTGCACGCCCGGAGCCCGAGGAACGACCCCCGCTGGCCCGCCACCGGCACCTTCGTCCACCGCAACCACCGGCGACCCAACCAGCTCGCCCAGTCGTTCCCCCGGCTGCTGGAGGTCGACGGGCTCGACCTCCACGTCACCGATCTCGACGCGGTCGACGGATCACCCGTCTACGACCTCGCCCCCTACTTCCGCGAAATGGGCCCCCGGGGCGCCGTCCGCCAACCCGCCTGGCCCGGCGAGATGCTCGCCGACTACTGGGCGGACGCGTGAACTCCCGTCGAGCAGCGCATGGCCCGCCCTCGGGCTGTCGGCCGGCTGCGCCCGGTCACCGCAGTGGGCAGTCCAGTTCCAGTCTGGTGCGATTCGGGGAGCAGCACACCAGGGCCAGCGACAGATAGGAGGGGCGTTCGAGGTAGAAGCCGTGGGACACGTCCCCGCCGCGAGCCAGCCGGTCACAGGCGGAGGCGAGCAGCAGGGCCAGCCGCGTACTGTCCCGGTCCGACTCGGACATGAAGCGGGGCGCGTATTCGGTGAGACGTTCCCCCAGCCATACGGCCGCTTCCTTCGGCTCCTGCCAGGTGCCGCGAACCAAGCCCTCGGGCTTGATCAGCCAGTACGCCGTCTCCAGCGGCGGAAGGTCCACGACGGGGAACTCCGCCTTTAATTCCCTGTGCCGCTGGATCAACTCCGGCTTGCCGTCCGCCGGAGGGGAATGGGGGTACGGGGGGCGCCTCAGCGCTTCGTCGTCGAACCGCTGCTTGGAGCCGGTCCACAGATAGCCGTGGTGGTGCAACGGGCCGTTCCGATCGACACGGGGCGGGAGGCCGCGACCGGTCCGCGCCTCGTCCGGTTCGGCGGCCGTAAAGCACAGGCGAAGCGCAGGTGGGGCGCGGCGAAGGCAGGTCGGGGCGCTTGTGGGCGATAGGAATTCTCAGACCTTCTCCGAGGGGTTTCCAGCGCTATCGCTGTTGTCGGGTAAATGCCCTGGACCACTCGTGCAGGAGGTCTGCGCACTCGTCGCCGAACGCCGCGTACGACTCGTATCTGTCGAAGTCCTCGCGGTACGCGTTCACATCGCGATGGTCGCGCAGGATCAACGCGCCGGTGCCGGTTTCCACCGTCGCGAGTCGCCGGTCGTAGACCGTGAAGGTATTCAGAGGCATCTCGGGGATATGTCCCGCCGACGGGATGACCCCGAGGCGGACATTCTGAATGCGGGAGACCGAAGCCAGCCGGTCGAGCTGTATCGCCATGGCGATGGGCGGCAGCAGGGGCCAGCGGACGGCATGCTCCGTCAGCAGGAACGTGAACGACTTCGACGGATCGCGGAGGACGCTCTGTCGTTCCAGTTTCTTCGCGATGGTCCTGGACTGGTCCCCGGGGACGTCCGCGAGGCTGGCGCGCACGTACTCCGGTGTCGCCAGCAGTCCCGTGATCGCCGAGAGCAGGAAGAACCGGAACTCCGTTGTGGCGGCTTCGAGTCTCGCCAGCTCGTTCTGTTTCTTGTCGAGACCTCGGCGGCGGGAGGACCACCGGTCCTGCCACTCGATATTCGCCGTGCGCGCCAATTCACGGAGCTGTGCCGCTTCCGGATCATCGGTATCGAGTGCGTCGAGGATCAGCTCCACGTCGACAAGGACGGGGGTGAGTCTTCCGCTTTCGATATTGCTGATCTTGGTTTGTGACATGTTGCAGCGGCGGGCGAGCCAGGTCTGTGTCCTCCCGGCTCGCTTCCGGAGGATTCGGAGTGCTTCTGCCAGGTCCGATCTGGTCCGGCCCAGCCGTTCGGGCTCAAAGGTCAAAACCCTTCACATACTCCTCGAAGGGGAGAGGACCCCTTGTCCCGCGCCCCACACGGGGCGTCACCCCGACCCTACGGAGAGGCACCGGCCGTCGTCCACGCGGGCGGGCCCGTATTCGCGTTGTCGGATAAAGGAAGGCCCGGCGGCGGGGCTGGGGGCCCGCGCCGCCGGGGGTTCAGGAGGAGGTCAGGGCCTCCGTCGGGGGGAGGCGGCCGGCGCGGAGGGCCGGGTAGAGGCCCGCCAGCGCGCCGATCGCCAGGGTTGTGCCGATGGCGACGCCGGACGCCCACGGCGGGACTTCCGTCGGCCAGCCCCGGGCCGTGGCGTAGGCCGCTGTGATCAGGGTGCCGAGGAGTGTGCCGCCGAGGCCGCCGAGGACCGAGAGGAGGAGGGATTCGGCGACGAACTGGCCTCTGATCTGGCCGCTGGTGGCGCCCAGGGCGCGGCGGAGGCCGATTTCCGGGCGGCGTTCGAGGACCGAGATGACCATGGTGTTGCCGACGCCGACCCCGCCGACCAGCAGCGCCACCCCGCCGAGGCCGAGCAGCAGGCCCGTTAGGGCCGATTCCGTGGCTTCCCGGGCGGCCAGCGCGTCGGACGGGCGGGAGACTAGGACCGCGCCCGGGGTGGCGGGGTTGGCCGTGGCCGAGAGGACGTTCCAGACCGACTTCACCCGGTCGTCGGCGGCCCGGACGTACACCGTCGTCGGATGGCCGTCGAAGCCGAGGTATGTCCGTGCCGCGTCCCAGCCGACCAGCGCCGTTTCGTCCAGTTCGGGCGCCAGCGGCACCGGGCGCAGCACTCCGACGAGGGCGAACCACTCGCCGCCGAGCCGCAGTCGTGTCCCGGGGGTGTACGCGTCGAGCCGCTGGGCCGCCTTCGCGCCGAGGACGACCGCCGGGTAGCGGTCGGTGGCCGTGGACAGCCATCGGCCGAGACGGATCTCCGCGCCCGTCGTCGGCAGCAGGTCCGGGCCCGCGGCGGCGACGCCGACGCTGTTGGTACGGCCTTCGGGGATGTGCTCGTTGCGGTAGACCGCCGCGTCGGGGACCGCGCCGGCCGACGCCACCTGCCGGACCGGGCCGATCCGGCGGATCATGGGGACCGTCTCGTGGGGGAGTTTCGCCTGTTGGCCCGTGGCCGTCTCGCCGGGCGCGACCTTCAGCATGTTGGTGCCGAGTTCGTCGAGGAGTCGGTCGACCTCGGCCCGGCTGGAGCTGGAGATGCCGACGACGGCGGTCATCGCGGCGACGCCGATGGCGATGCCGAGCGCGGAGAGGAAGACCCGGAGGGGGCGGGTCCGCAGCCCGGTGCCGCCGAGCCGGACGAGGTCGGCGAGCCCGAGCCGGGCCGGACGGAAGGCCGGACGCCGGGCATGGCGCAGGGCCGGACGCCGGGAGCGCAGGGGCCGCCGGGCCGAAAAAGGCGCGGGGCGCTGCCCGAAGGGCCGTACGCCCGGCTCCCAGCCGCGGTCGTCGCGTCCGTTCACGACCTCACCCCGGCCCCGATACCGGTATCGGCCCCGACACCGCTGGTGTCCCCGACGACCCGGCCGTCGCGGATCTCCACCCGGCGGTCCAGCCGGGCCGCCAGCTCGCGGTCATGGGTGATGACGACCACCGCCGTCCCCGCGGCGTGCAGTTCCCGCAGCAGCCCGAGGACCGCCGCGCCCGACGCCGAGTCCAGGTTGCCGGTGGGTTCGTCGGCGAGCAGGAGCGCCGGTTCGCCGACGACCGCGCGGGCCACCGCGACCCGTTGCCGTTCCCCGCCGGAGAGCTGGTTCGGCAGATGGTTCGTACGGTGGTCGAGGCCGACTCCGGCCAGTGCGGCGGCGGCCCGGCGGCGGCGCTCGCGGCGGGGGACGCCCGCGTAGAGCAGGCCGTCGGCGACGGCGTCGAGTACGGGGACGCCGACCGCGAGATGGAACTGCTGGAAGACGAAGCCGATGCGCTGGGCGCGCAGGGCGGAGAGTTCGCGGTCCGACAGGCGGGCCACGTCGTGGCCGTCGACGGTGATCCGCCCGGTGGACGGCCGGTCGAGGGTGCCCATCAGATGGAGCAGGGTCGACTTGCCGGAGCCGGAGCGGCCGACGACGGCGACGAGTTCGCCGTGGCCGACGGCGAGGTTCACCCCGTCGACGGCGGTCACCCGGCCCGGGTACGTCTTCGACACGTCGCGAAGTTCGACCACGGGCGCGGGCCCGGCCGTCGGGGTCGCCGTCATTCGGGGATCCTCACCTTCGTGCCCTCGCGTACGCCCGCGCCCCGGATCTCGACCCTGCCGTCGGCGAAGAGCCCGGTGGTGACGGCGGTGAACCGGCCGGAGCCGTCGTCCGGGGCCCGTCCGCCGCCGTCCGCCAGTTCCAGTCCGTGGCCTCCTTCGGCGAGGGCGACCAGCGCCGCGACCGGTACGGCCAGGACGTCCTTGCGCTCGCGGGAGGTGTAGCGGACGGTGACGGGACCGCTGTCGATCCGGCCCACGGCGTCCGGGTCGGCGAGGGTGACCGTCACGGAGACCGTCGGATCGCCCGGCCCGTCACCCCCGCCCCCGCCCTCGTCCCCGGGTCCGCCGCCCGGGGCGGCGGCGGCCGATGTGCCGACGCTCGCGACCCGGCCGGGGACCGTACGGCCGTCGGGCAGGTCGACGGTCACCGCACGGCCGCGCGCCGCCCAGGTCAGTTCGGCCGCCTTCGCGTCGACGGTGACCATCCGCGTGGTGCTGGTGTACGTGGCCATCTCGCCCCCGGTCTGCGCGCCGGGCCGGGCGGTGAGCCCGGCGATCCGGACCGGTCCGGGGGCGTAGACGACGTCCCCGACGGCGATCCTGCCGGTGCGCGGCACTCCGAGGTCCCGCTGCCAGCGTTTGACGGCCGCCTCGGTGCGTTCGGTAAAGGTGTCGTCGACGGTGAACCCGCCGTAGCCGAGGGCGCCGAGGTTCCGTTCGAACTGCTGGACGTCCTGGCCGCGCAGGGGCGCGGACGCGGGGGTACGGGTACGGGGCCCGGGCGCCGACCCCGGTACGGCCGCCCGTCCTTCGGGGCCGCCCGCCTGCCCGCCCCCGCCCCCGGCACCGGATCCGGTGCCGTCCCCGGAAGCGCCGGTGCCCTTCGTCGTACCGCCGCCGCTGACCGTACCTCCGGTGGCCGTAGCCCCCACCCCGGATCCGTCACCCGTGCCTCCTCCGCTGCTGGTTCCGCCACCGATCCGCCCCCCGGCGGTCGGTTCGCCTTCTCCGGCCGGGCGCAGGCCGAGTTCGCGGTAGACCGGCAGGGCGCCGTACAGCAGCGTCACCGGCCGGTCGTCCACCCGCAGTACGTCGTCGCCCCGGCGCAGTACCGCGCCCTCGGCGGGCAGCCAGGTCACCGTGCCCTGGGCCCGGATCGCGAACGGCACCGCCGGGCCGTACCCGAGGCGGCCGTCCAGCTCGGCCTTGTCGACCAAGGTGGTCCGGGCGACCGCGACGGTCCGCCCGGACCGGTCGGGCGCGCCGGAGCCGCCGCCGTCACCCCCGCCGCCGAGACCGAGCGCGGCCACCGTACTGACCGCGCCGACCAGGACCACACCGGTACCGGTGAGCAGGGCGGCCCGGCCCCGGGGCCGTACGCCGCCACCGGCCCGGTGCCGTCCGTCGGCCGCCCCGGTCATAGGCGTTGGTGCCGCGGGGGCCTCGGGCCCGGTCTCGGTCCGCGGCCTCTCCGCCGTCTCCGGATTCTCGTACGCCGACACCGCCGATCAGCCCCTCGGAGTGACGTTCTCGGGCACCGGGCCGAGGATGGGCTGGCACTTCCGCATCGCGCGCTGGGCAGCGGCGGTCGTCCCGTCCCACGGGACGTCCTCGTACGAACCGTCGTCCCGGGCGTCGGGGAAGTCGGGGGCGCCGCTCTCCTGCATACAGGTGGCGTACCTCTTCCGCTTCTCGGTCTCCTCGCGCGTCGGCTTGGGGTTCATCTCCCGTTCGACGGAGTCGGGGACGACCGGCTGGAGGCCGGAGCATTTCTCGCCCGCCTTCAGGAACTTCGGGTCGCTTTTCAGGTCCTTAGTAGAGGCGCCGTTGTTGTACTCGACCCGCCCCATGGCGTCCGGGTCGGAGACCTCGACACCGTTCTGCCGCATACAGGCGACGTGCTTCCGTACGCCGTCGAGATAGACGGACAGTTCGGAGTCGGCCTTCTCCTTCTCCTTCCCGTTCGCGGCGGCCTTCTCCCCGTCCACGGAGGCGATCTCGTTCTTCGGTTCGTCCCCTTCCCCGCTGCCGCAGCCCGTCAGCAGGACCGACAGCGCCAAAGCGGCGGTGCCGACCGCCGTCCGTGCCGCGCTCCGACCACGACGACGTCCGTTCATCACGACAACTCCTCGACAGGTTCCACGGGACGCCAGGACGGTAGGCCGGACCCTTTGAAGAACTGATGAAGTTGCCGTCAAGAACCGTTGGGTCGAGCGGGCTGAACGGTGGGCTGAGTACCGCTACTCAGGCGGGCCGCGCCGGGGCGCCCGTATCGTCGGGCCATGCGTACCGGCCCCGAGCGCCGCCGTCACCTCCGGTTCCTGGTGCTCTCCTGTCTCGCCGCCCTGACCCTGCTGGGCGCGGCGGCGACCTATGCGGTCATTGGGCCGCCGGGCGACCATCTGTGGCGGGGCAAGCCCTATCCGGTCGCCGACCCGGACACGGTCGCCGAGCGGGTACGGGACGAGTCCCGGCGGATCCATACGGCCCTGGGCGCCCCGGCGGACCGCGCGCCGGTCTTCAACTCGCTGCGCTCCACGAGCTGCCGGGCCCGCGCGATGATCGCCACGGAGCGGATCGACCGGACAGCGGTCGCGGTGCGGCATGTGTGGGAGATCGACGGCTTCGACGGGCGGACCGCGCGGACGGCGATCGACCGGGCCGGGGAAGGGATCGCGGGCAGCGGTTGGAAGAACACCTTCCGCTACGACGACGAGATGAACGGCCGGGGCGGGGCCGGCGGCAGGTACGAGCAGCCGGACACCGGCTACACGCTCACCCTCCAGTGGGTGGCGTCGCGGCGTACGGTCCAGATCAATCTGGAGACGCCGTGCCGGAAGTTCCCCGCCGGGCATCCGAAGGCGGACGACGGGCCGCTGGAGTGGGTACCGGAGAGCCCGCTGCCGTCGTAGGGCGGGGCGTTCGGGTTCCCCGGCGCGGGGGAGTGGCGGGTGGTCGCCATCGGGGATTCGGGGGTGGGCCCGGGGGCACATTCCCCTCGTGACCGAAGAAACCGACGAGAGACAACCGGACCGGGCGGAGGGCTCACGGCTCCCGCCGCCGTCCGTGCCCGAGGCACCGGACGGTTTCTACGACGACGAGGAGATATCCCGGCTGACGGTGTCGATCGCCCCGTATCCCGGGATGGCGGCCAATGATGTGGTCACGGTCCATCTGGCGGGCTTCGGCACGCTCCACCGGGAGCCGGTCCGGATCCGCGGACCGTGGGTCGGCGGTGTCCTCGCGGTCCGGGTCGCCAAGCCGTATCTCTCCTCGTCGGCGACCCGGGTGCACTACGAGGTGGCGTACGCGGCCGGGGGCACGGCGGTCTCGGAACCACTGATGCTCAACGACCGCTGACGCGGGGCACGGAGCCGGGTCACGGACCGGGGACCGCCCGTCCCGGAGCCCGCCCCTGCGCCCGGCGCGCTCCCGGTCGCCGCCCGTCCGCGGCCCTCGGCCCCCCGGTCCTCGTTCGGCCCCGGTCCTCGTTCGGCCCTGTCCCCGGCCGTGCCGGGTCCGTACGCTCGCCCGTACCTCAGCCCGCCGTCCCCTCTGTCCCGTCTATCCCGTTATCCCGTCCCCGCCGGTTCCGTACCGGTCCGAAGGAGCCCGCAGTGCCCGTCATCCGCCGACTGCGCCGTGTCGTACGCCGTGCCGTGCGCCGAAAGGTCGATCTCTCCCACCCGAGGCGCTCCCCGCTCGGCAGTACGGTCGTCAACTGCGTCGTCTACGAGAACGGGCGGCGGCAGCCCTGCGACGGGAGCGCGGCCGACGCCCTGCGCAGGGTACGCAAACGCGGCCGGGGCTTCGTCTGGATCGGGCTCCACGAGCCCACCGAGGTGGAGTTCGCCCGCTACGCCGAGGTGTTCGGCCTCCATCCGCTCGCCGTCGAGGACGCCGTCCAGGCCCACCAGCGGCCCAAGGTGGAGCGGTACGGGGACACCCTCTTCACGGCCCTCAAGACGTGTGTCTACGTCCCCCACGACGAACTCACCCCCACCAGTGAGATCGTCGACACCGGCGAGCTGATGGTCTTCACCGGCCCCGACTTCGTGATCACCGTCCGGCACGGGCGGCACGGATCGCTCGGTCCGCTGCGGGAAACGCTGGAAGCCGCGCCGGAGCAACTGGCCAAGGGCCCGGCGGCCGTTCTGCACGCCATCGCCGACCAGGTCGTGGACGACTACCTCGCGGTCGCCGACGCGGTCCGGGACGACGTGGACGACGTGGAGAACGTCGTCTTCAGCGAGCGGGCGCAGCGGGGCGACTCCGGCCGGATCTACCAGCTCAAACGCGAACTCCTCGAACTGCGCCGCGCCGCCGGTCCGCTGGAACGCCCGATGCTCGGCCTGGCGACCAGACCGGAGCCGCCGGTCGGCCCGGAGATCCAGCCGTACTTCCGGGACGTGGTGGACCATCTGACCCGGCTCAACGAGCAGATCGCCGGATACGACAGCCTGCTGGACTCGATACTCCAGGCGCATCTCGCCCAGGTGACGGTCGTCCAGAACTCCGATATGCGCAAGATCACCGCCTGGGCCGCGATCATCGCCGTGCCGACGATGGTGTGCGGGGTGTACGGCATGAACTTCGAGCATATGCCGGAGCTGAAGTGGCGGTATGGATATCCGCTGGTCATCGGCCTGATGGCAACGGTCTGTGTGGTGCTCCACCGCAGCTTCCGCCGCAACGGCTGGCTCTGACCCCGCGCGTCCCCCCGGCTTCGGGATCCGGTCCGCGCCCATCATTGCCGACCGAGAGGCGGGCTCCCTTTTCAGGGCGGGCCCGGGGAGGGCATTCAGGGGCGCGGGGAACCGCGAGAGCAACCGACGACGGCGCGCGGTCGGCGATGACGGGTGGGGACCGCCTACGGGTTCCGGGGTGAGGCGGTCAGCCGGTGACCGGCGGCGCTCCGGAGCGGGCGCGGGCTATATCACCGTGACGAAGAGGCTCAGGGAGAGCACCGCCAGCACCGCGCCGTAGAGCGCGAGCCGCAGGGAGCCCGCCTCGTCGGACGGTTCCGTGCGGCCGGCGCTGGAGAGGCGGAGCGCGGAGACGGCCATCAGCAGCAGTGCGACGAAGGTGAGTCCGGCGACCGTGAATCCGGCGCCGGACCGTACCGCGTCGATCAGTGATTCCCTCACCCGGCGAAGGTCTCACGCACCGCCGGTCACCGCATCCCGGAGTGCTCCGTCCGGCACGGGGACGCCGACGGCCTCGGTGCCCCCGTCCCACCAGCGGTGTTACGCCTGTGGGTGACCGATCCGACAAATGTCTTATTCATCAGTCGAAGTGATAGTGCTACCTGTGTCCTCACTGCGCCCATAACGTGCTGTTGTGGCCCGTTCGGAGCAGTGGAGCGCAGTGGCGATCGCGGCGGTTCTTCTCGGCACACAGGCGGGCGGTACGGCCTTCGCCGCGGCCGGGGGCGCGGGGGAGACGGCGATACCGGCCCGGCCCGTGACCGAACCCGTGACCAAATCCGTGGGCGAGCCCGCGGCCGAGCCCGCGTCCCGGACCTTCGCCGACCGGCCCGGGTACGCGGCCGTCCCCCGGCCGTCGGCGAGCCCGGCGGCCGGGGACGTGCTCCGCGCGGCGGGTGAGCGGAGCCGTAGGGCCCCCGCGATGGTCATCGACCGGGTTCACGAAAAGGCTCACGACAAGGCCCTCCGCGAGGCCCCCGGCGCGCGGCCCTCGTTCTCCGCCGGGGCGAATGTCCGGATCGACGTCCCGGGCGTCGTCTGTGTCTGCGCGCGGGCCGCCGCGTCGGGCCCGTTCCCGGTCCGGGTCTCCGTACGGATCCGGGTCGACGTACTCACCGAGTGCCCCAAGCCGACTCCCACGCCCACACCCACCCCGACGCCCACCCCGACTCCCACGCCTACGCCGACCCCCACACCCAGCCCCACGCCTACCCCCAGCCCCACGCCCACACCGACCCCCACACCGACTCCGACGCCGAGCCCCACCCCCGTACCGACCCCGCCTCCGGCTCCGCCGCCTCCGCCGCCCGCGCCTCCGGCCCCGGCACTCCCGGCGCCGGAGCGGATCGTCGCGGCCCCGCCCGTACCGCCCGCCGCCCGGCGTCCCCCCGCGCCCCGGCCCGCCCCGGCGCCCGGCCCGACCAGGCCGCCCGTCCGGCCGGTCCCGGCCGCGCAGGAGATCCCCGCCTATCGGCCGCCCGCGGCCGCCCAGCGGCACGAGGGCATGTCCATCGTCGTTCTCGTCCTGGTCACCACCACCCCGGCGGTACTCGCCGCCGCGCTGCTCAAGCCGCGTCGGGGCCGCTGACCCCCGAGGCGCCGGGCCTGTACGTCATGTACGTGCCGTGTACGCCCCGTACACCGCACGTCCGTCGTCGCGTACATCGCGTCCGTCGCGTACATCGCGTACGACCCCGGCACCTCCCCGCCCCGGCCGTTCCCGCACCTTTTGAACTGGAGACAGAGCCCCATGTCCGAATGGCTGGTCCTCGGAATCGCCATGGCGTCGGCCATCGCGGTCGTCGTCGCCGTCACCCTGCTCAACCAGCGCAGACGCAATCTGAAGCTGGCGCGGGGCGAGGAACCGGACGGCGACGGCGTCGAGACGCCCGACGTCCTCGAATACATGACCATGATGGTCGGCGTCGTCTACGCCATCGTCCTCGGCCTCGCGATCGCGGGTGTCTGGGAGGCCCGGAGCGCCGCCCAGGACGACGCCCGCCGCGAGGCGCAGGCCCTCTACGAACTCGTCCAGCGCGCCGAGGTCTTCCCCGCCGACTACCGGGCCCGGCTCTCCAACGACGTGGACGCCTACGTCTCCCACGTCGTCCACCGCGAGTGGCCCCGGATGGTCGACGGCGGCGAGATCGACGGCCGGGGCGACGAACTCCTCGCCGAGATCCGCTCGGACGTCGCCCCGCACGCCCCCGAGGGCGAGTTGCAGTCCCATGCCTACCAGCCGATGCTCGACCGGATCGCGATCGCCGACGAGGCCCGTAACTCCCGGGTCCAGAGCGCCGGGGCGACCCTGCCGGGAGTGGTGTGGTTCGGGTTGATCGTCGGTGCCCTGGTGACCGTCGGCCTGATTTTCACCATGAACATCGGCCGCAGTTACCAGGAGTTGCTCCTCGCGGGCTTCTTCAGCGCGCTGATCGCCTTCCTGTTGTTCCTGGTCTGGGACTTCGACGCCCCCTTCGGGCGCTCCGGCACCGAGTCGGCCGAGGTCTTCCGGGCGCTCTTCCCCAAGGCGGCCGGATCCGGAGGGTGACGCTCATCTCCGCGCCACGGCAACCGAGTTGGCTCATTGCGTAGGTACGGAGCCGTACCGATCGGCACAATGTGTATGTGGCTGATTCCGCGGAGTTGACATTCGAGGACGGTACGCCCGTCCGATTTCTGCTCTCATCCGGTCCGGCGGCGGCCGAACCGCCGGGCCCCGGGCAGGGGTACGGGACACCGGCCGACGGGTCCCCGTCCGATTCCGCCGGAATCTACGGGGACCCCGACGACGACGATCTCCCGGCGGGCATGGGCCCGGCGGTGCCCGTGGCCCGGGGCGACCGGCGGCCCGGCTCCCGCCCGACGGTCGCCTCCTTCACGGCGGGCGCCCTGCGGGGCGCGCTCCGCCCGCTGGGCGCCCTGCTGGAGGAGGTCCACCACGCGGTCTCCGCCGCGCCGGTACCGCCGTCGGACATCAGCGTCAGCTTCGGCGTCCAGATCGGCGAGGACCTGAAGCTGGGCATCGTCGGCGGCAACGCCCTGGCGCACATCACCGTCACCGCCAACTGGCAGCCGCTCGGGACCGGCGGCGGACCGGGTACCGGGAACGGCGCGCTGCCGGGCCCGTCGGCGAACGGCGCGGCAGCCGGAACGGAGTGACGTATGGACTGGTTCCTCCCGGGGGCGTCGGAAGCGACGAAGGAGCCGCTTACATGCGTGGTGAGCGTACGGAGCACCCTCGACCGCAAATCGGTGGGCGCCGGGCTGCTCCTCGCCCCCGACACGGTTCTGACCTGCGCTCATGTCGTCAATGACGCCTTGGACCGGACGATGTTCGACACCCGGCTGCCGGGGGCGTACGAGATTCCCGTCGTCCTCACCGGCGCCGGGGAGCGGACCGAGTGCTCCGCCCGGATCGCGCACTGGATCCCGCCCCGGCCCGTGCGGGGCGAAGGACCGGTCCAGGAGGGGGCCCGGGAATGGCGGGGCGACCTGGCCGTGCTGCGGTTCCCCACACCTTCCGTGGACAGCGGCCGGGCGACGGCAGGGCGACGGCTCGCCGACCGTACCGACATGGAGCCCGGACAACAGGTCCGGCTCTGGCACGGCAGCGCCAACCCGGCGACCTTCGCGGACGCGACCGTCGGCGACGTCCTGCCGTACATCGGCTATATCGACGGCGCCCCGACCGGGATGGCCGTCGACAGCGGCTACAGCGGCGGCCCGATGTGGTCGAAGGACGACGAGGCCGTCGTCGGGATCGTCGTCGCCCACTTCATGCCCCCGACGGACACCGAAGGGCGTCCCCTCCCGGCCGGTCCCCAGCAGCTGATCCGGCGCAGCTGGGGGATGCCCTGGCAGCGGATCGAGGCCGAACTGCGCGCGGTGGGCGCGCTGCGCCCGGAGGAGCCGCCGCGGATCGAGAAGGACGACCCCGCCCATGTCCTGCTCGCCGCGGCGCTGCACGGACTGATGCCGTCGTCCAGTACCCGGCTGGAGTACGGCCAGCGGCTGGCACAGGAGTTGGGCCTGCGGGGGGCGAGTGAGATCTCCGGCCCGTCGGCGGAGGAGTTCGCCCGGGTGCTGCTGCGGGAGCCGAGGGCGCTCGCCCTCTTCACCGAGTCGTCCCGGGGGCTGGACGCGACGTCGACGGACGAGATCCTGGCGGCGGGCGCGCTCTCCCCGATACCGAGGCTGCTGTCGCCCACCGAGCACCGCAGACTGCACAAGCTGCTGCACGACACCGACCGGTCCGTACGGGCCCGCTTCGCGGAGGCGGCCCGCGCGGCCCTGCCCATGGCGGCGCCGATCGGAGGAGGCAGGGGGCCGGGGACGGAGCCCGAGGGGTCCGGTGCCGGGTCCGGCGAAGACGGCTACGGCGACGGCGGTCCCCGTGGCACCGGCGGCGCGGGGGCCGACGGTGCCGCCGGAGCCGACGGCGCCGACGCGAACGGGTGCGCCGTCGCCCCCGGTGGCGATCCGGACGGCCGGGTCGGCGGCGGGGACGACGGCCGGGACGGCGGGGGCGGCGGCAGCTCGGCGGGCTGGACACCGACGCTCGACGAGCTGATCGACCATCTGGAGACCCTGCACGGCGACGGCCGTACGGACGGCGACGGCCCCCGGGTCCCGGCGCTGCTGCGGGTCGTGGAGTATCTGGCCGTGCTGTGCGAGTCGTCGCGGTGCGCCCAGTTCCGGATGTGGTCGAACGGGGTGGCGTCCCGGCTCGGTATCACCCGCTCGGCCCTGAACGAGCGGCGCGGCGACGCCAAGGAGTGGCAGCGGATGCTGCGCACCCGGACGGCCCGGGCCCGGGTCCTCGTCCAGGTCATCCCGCACGGCCGGGACGAGGAAGGGCGTGAGCTGCACCGGTTGCGGATCTGGTGCGACGAGGGCGGCGGGCCGCGCCAGGTGTCGACCGCGTCCACCACCACCTATCTCGCCTCCGAGGCGGCGCGGGAGCTGCTGCGGGTCCTGGAGTCTCTCGCCCCGGCGGCCGTAGCCGAGCAACTCCCGCTGGTGGAAGTGCTGGTGGAACCGTCGGGGCTGAATCTGCCCATCGACGAATGGGACGGTATGCGTCCCGGCGGGATCGTGCCCGGTGTGCTCGGTGTGGAGTTCCCGCTCGTCGTCCACTGCCCCGAATTCCTGCGGCGGCAGGAGCGCTTCCAGCCCGTATGGCGCCGCCGCTGGCAGCAGCTCGACTCGGGGCGGAAGATCGTCATCTCCGACCGCGGCCGCTGGCAGCAGCTCAAGTCGGAACGGACGATCGTCATCTCCGACATCCATCAGGGGGTCCGGGGGTTCTACGCCACGCTGATGGAGCATCTCGACGCGGTCCGGGTCCTGGTGGACGTACCCGCCGAACTGCGGGACACGATCGTGCAGGTCTGTCTGGCCGTCGGCGTACCGGTGGTGGTGTGGGACCGGGAACGCGGCGAGGCGTCCCACGCGGTGATCGAGATGGACGCGGTCGCCACCCGGGAACTGCCCGACGGGGTCCGGTCCTACCGGGCCAGAAATATGCGGCAGCCCCGGGAGTACCCGGGGCGACCGGTACTGGCCTGGGCCGACGCGGACCGCACCGTACCGAAACTTCATCTGTCCGAGCCCGTGGAGAGCGCATGAGCACACGACCTTCGGAAGTGCCGCAGCCGGAGCCCGAGGCGGGCCGAGGCGACTGCGGCGACTCGGCCGGCTCCGCCGGCTCCGCCGACTCCTCCGGTTCCGGCGAGGACCGGGGCGGCCGTCCGGACGGTGACGGTCCGGCCGCCGGTTCCACCGGTTCCGCCGGTTCCGCCGGGGAGCCGGGCGGCGACTCCGGCGACGGTGAACCGCCCGCGGGGGACTGGCGACTGTTCCGGGGAAACGGCACGTCCCGGCCCGTCCGCTTCCCGAAAGCCCCGAAATGGCGCCGCTTCACCCCGGTCGACCACGACGCCCGCCCGGACCCGAAAGCCGGGACGAAATCCCGGTCGAACCTCCCCTATCTGATCGAACCGCGCCATGCGGACGTGGTGAACGCGGCGCTCCACCTGCGCCGCCCCCTGCTGGTCACCGGCCCGGCCGGGACCGGCAAGTCGTCCCTGGCGCGGGCGATCGCGTACGAACTCCAACTCGGCGAACTGCTGCGCTGGCCGGTCAACAGCCGCTCCACGGTCCGGGACGCGCTCTACCAGTACGACGCCATCGGACGGCTGCGGGAGACGACCCTGCGACGGGACAGGGGCGAGGAGGAGCCGTCCATCGGGACCTTCATCCGGCTCGGCCCGCTCGGTACGGCCCTGGTCCCGGCGAAGCGGCCGCGCGCCCTGCTCGTGGACGAGATGGACAAGGGTGATGTCGATCTTCCCAACGATCTGCTGACCGTCTTCGAGGAAGGCGTCTTCGACATCCCGGAGCTGACCCGGCTCCCGGAGGAGTTCGAGTACGTCCCCGTGGAGACCGCGGACCGGGGCGACCCGGTCCGGGTGCGCCGGGGCGTCGTACAGTGCCACGAATTCCCGGTCGTGGTCATCACCAGCAACGGCGAGCGGGACTTCCCGCCCGCGTTCCTGCGCCGCTGCGTCCGGCTGAACCTTCCCGTACCGGGCGAGGAGCGGCTGCGGGCGATCGTCGCCGCCCACCTCGGCGAATCGGCGCTCCGGGACGCGGACGATCTGATCGAGACGTTCCTGCGCCGCCGCGCGCCGGGGGAGCTGGCCACGGATCAGCTGCTGAACGCGGTATTCCTCCGGGTCGGCGGGGTAGACCTCGATGCGGACGGTCTGTTGGACGCGGTGCTCCACCAGCTGACCGGATCGATGTAGGCGGCGGGGCGGAGTCGGCGATGACGAGGCCGGATGGCGCGGGGGACGGAAACGGCGGTGACCGGAGACCGCCCGGCTCCGACGGGGGCCGTGACCACTCGGAGCGGCGCGACCGGGACGCCGTGGCGGAGGACAGCCGGAGCATCCACGTCTGGGACGGAACGGTCTGGGGCGGCGAGATCCAGGTCGGCAACTTCGAGCTCGGGCCGGTCTACTTCGACGACGACGAGCGAGTGGTCCGGGAAGAAGGACGGGACGCCGAATCCGACGCGGCCACGGACACCGATGCCGACGCCGAGCCCGAAGCGGAGAACACCGAGCCCGATGCCGAGGAGGCCGAGGAGGAGGACGAGGGTTCGCCCGCCTTCCGCGTCGCCTACGACGATGCCCCGGCCTTCATCCCCTTGCCCGACGACTACTGGGCCGGTCTGCCGGCGGCCGCGCGCGCACACGGTACGGACGAGGTCCCCGAGCCCCTGGAGGTTCCCGAGCCCCTGGAGGTCCCCGAGCCGCCGGAAGTCCCCGAGCCCCCGCACGTACCGGAACCCCCGGACCCCGCGACGCCGTTGGTCGCCCCGCCGCCGGATTCCGGCTCGGCACCCGGATTCGTGCCGGGCCCGATGCTCGGTCCGCCGGGCGGTCGGGAACGGCTCCGCGCGGGCGGGGGAGCCGAATCCGCCGACTTCGTACCGTCTTCGGCCGCCGGGCCCGGCGGGTACGACGCCGGGCCCGCCGACCCGGACCCCGCCGACCCGGACCCCTCCGGCCCCGGTCCGAACCCGCCCCTGTCCCCGTCTCCGCCGCCGAACCCGGCCCCTGACCCGAACCCGAATCCCGTTCCGCCGCCCGCCGGGGAGCCGCCGCGTACGGACCGGGAGCCCGAGACCGGGGTCCCCGTACCGCCCCCGTCTCCGGCGCGGTCGCCGTCACCAGAACAGGAACCCGGCGCGCGGATCGGGGAGTTGCTCGCCGTCCTGCGCGGCGCCGGGCGGGAGCTCGACGCCGAACAGGTGCTGGACGTGCTGTGGCTGGCCCGGCTGCTGCCCACCGGCGTCGACAGCGCGCCGATCGCCGCCCGGGCCGAACCGCCGCCGCCCGGGCCCGCCGTGCCCGCGCGGCCCGGGCCGGGGGACATCAAGGACCCGGCCGTCGACCAGGAGGACCGGCTGCCGCCCGGATTCACGGCGCCCGCGCTCTACGCCTCGGCCCGGCAGCGTCCCGTACCGCGCGACCCGTCCGAAATGGAGCTGCGACCGCCCGACAAGAGGCCGCGGTCCGCCCTGCCGGTGCTCATCCCGGAGAGCAAGGCCCTCACCGACCAGCTCGAACTCGGCCGGGCGCTCCGGCCCCTGCGCCGCCGCCGGGCCAGCCGGGATCTGAGGGAGATCGACGTCGAGGCGACGGTGGCGATGTTCGCCGAGACCCGGGTCCCCGATGTCGTCCAGCGGCCCGTGCGGGAGCGCTGGCTGCGGCTCGCCCTCCTCGTCGACGACGGCCTGTCGATGCTGCTCTGGCACCGGCTCGGCGCCGAACTGCGCGGACTGCTGGTCCGGCTCGGCGCCTTCGCGTCGTTACGGGTCCACGGCCTCGACACCCGCGCCCGCGGCGGCCCCAGACTGCGCGCCCGCCCGTTCCGCGAGGACAGCTCCGAGCTGCCGCTCACCGGCGTCAACGACCCGTCGGGCCGCACCCTGGTGCTGGTCGTCAGCGACGGCATGGGGACGGCGTGGCGTACCGGGGCCATGCACCAGCTGCTGCGTTCCTGGTCGGCCCGCGGCCCGGTCGCCGTCGTCCACACCCTGCCGCCGGAGATGTGGGAGGCGTCCGGGATCCACGCGGACCGCTGGCGGGTGACGACCCGGTCGTCCGGCGGCGCCAACACGTCGTGGGAGATCGCCGACCCGATCCTGCCGCTCGACCTCGCCGACTTCGACGGGGTGCCCGTACCGGTCCTGGAGTCCAATCCGCGCTCCCTCGCCCAATGGTCCCGGCTGCTGGTGTCCCCGGGCACCACGGTCGATCTGCCGCTGCTCGCCCGGCCCAGCCGGCACGCCCCCGTCGCGTCCGCCGTCTCCCTCGGCAGCGCCCAGCACTTCCGGGACGCGGCGACCCCGGAGGCGTACCGGCTGGCCGCGCATCTGGCCGCCGTCGCCCCGCTGTCGGTACCGGTGATGCGGCTGGTGCAGGAGGCGGTGCCGTGGCGGGCGGAGACCGCGCATCTGGCGGAGGTCTTCCTCGGCGGACTGATCCGGCCCCATCCGGCACCCGTACCGGCCGGTGAACCGCTCCCCGCCAAACACCGGATCTTCGACTTCACCGAGGAGTCCAAGACGGCGCTGCTGGACGCCGTACCGCAAGCCGAACTGCTGCTCACCGGCCGCCGGATCGGCCGTCAGCTGGAACGGCTCGCGGGCCGCTCCCCGGACTTCCCCGCCTGGCTGGCCCACCCGTCGGGGATCGCGGACCTGCCCGCGGACCGCCGCCCGTTCACCCAGGTGGAACGGCGGCTGCTGAGCCGGTTCGGAGTGCCGCTCGACACATCGGCGCGACGCCTCGCGCCCCCGTCGCCCCGGCCCGGGGACGACACCGGCACCGAGGGCCCGAACGCGGACGGCGGCTGGCGGCCCCTGCGCCCCGACGACCCGGAGCGGCTCGGCCCGTACCGGCTGTCGGGACGGCGGCGCGGGCGGCGGACGATCGTCTACCGCGGTGAGACCAGGACCGGCCGCAAAGCGGTCCTGCGCGTGCCCCGCCCCGATCTGCCCGCCGCCACCGCCCGGCTGATCGACACCGAGGCGGAGGCCCTGACCAGGCTCGACGGCCGGTACGCCCCCGTACTGCTCGACCGGGGCACCGAGGGCAATACGCCCTGGCTGGCGATGACCCCGATCGCCGAGGACGACGACGCCGACGGGGGGTCCGCGCAGCCGCCCCGGATCAGCGACTTGGTCGACGCGGCGGCCTACGACGGCCAGGCGCCCTTCGATACGCTGCCCGGTCTCTTCGCGGCCTGGCAGCTCGCCAGCGCCGTCGACGTCTGCCATGTGAACGGCCTGGTCCCGGCGGTACTGACGGCCGACAGCGTCTTCGTCCTGCGCCGCTCGATCGTGCTGGGCGATCTGTCGGACTGCGCGATCGACGGCGAGTACGCGGGCGCCGGCCCGGTGCCGACACCCCCCGACACGATGCCCGCCCTGGGTGAGCTGCTCCAGACGATCAGTACCCGGGTGGGCCCGGGGCTCCCGGAGATGCCGGAGGGCATGCAGCGATGGCAGGGCGGCACCTGGGATCTGCTGCGCTCGACCGTGCTGCGCTGTTTCGACCCGGACCCGGCGAACCGGCCGACGGCGGGTGAGCTGGCCGATCTGCTCTCCCGCTATCTCGCCATGCACCAGGTACGGGACGTCGGCGGCACCGGCCCGACCCGCCCGGCCGCCGAGGAGGGCGGGGACGAGGAACGGCCCCGGCTGATCCTGTCCGAGGCCAGGCCCCGGCACGAGCTGATCCGGCTGGGCCGCTTCCAGGGCCGCGGCGGGCCGCGCCGGGCGGAGGACCGGGAGCTGCTGGAGTCGCTGCGCACCCCGGTGCCGCACAGTGTGCGGCTGACGCTGACGGGCGGGCGGCTGTACGACGGGCGGGCCGCGTTCACCGCCGCGCTCGGATCGCTGCTGACGGTGGTGCGCGGGGAGCCGGTACTGGCGCTGGACGGGTCGCCGGAGGGCGGCGTACTGGAACAGTGCCTGGTGGAGGGGCGGAATCCGGCGTCCTGGAAGGAGTTCGCCGGGCTGCCGGACGGGGCGTCGTACCGCGAGGTCAGAGGCCGTACGACCACCCTGCCGTCCGGTCTCGACGTGGTGGCGCACCACCACGCGCGGACATTCCGGGTGAACCCCAGCCACGCCCAGGAGTACATGCGGGTACTGGCGCTCACCGCGCCCCACTACTCCTTCGTCCTCACCGACTGGACCGGTGAGCTGGACAAAAGCTCCGTGGTGGTGCTGAACCACACGGACCGGCTGCTGGTCTTCTGCCATCTGGGCGTCCGGGCGGACGCCCAGATGACCCTGACCTGGTTGCGCCGGACCGGCCGGGAGGCGCTGGCGGAGCGGGCGCTGCTGGTGGTGATGGAGCCGATGGGCGGGGGCGTGGGCGCGACGGACCGGGCGTCGGCCGCCGAGGCGGCCCGGATATCGCCGGAGCAGGTGGTGACCGTGCCCTACGAGCCGCAGGCTCCGTACCGCTTCTGGGATCTGGCGAAGCTGCCGGTGCCGACCGTACGCGGACTGCTGGCGGTGGCGAAGGCGCTGGTCAGCGACTTCTGAGCGGGCTGCGAGCGGCTTCTGGGAGGCTCGGCGGCGGGTCGGCGGCGGGTCGGCGGCGGGTTCGGTGGGGCCTTCGGCGGGGCCTTCGGCGGGGCGGCTGCGGGGTCTTCGGCGGCCCCGTATCCCCTGGTGGGCGGGCGCGCGGGGGGCCGTCGGGTTCAGGCTGGAATAGACCGAGGGGGGTACCCGTTGGTACGGTTAGTTCAACATTCAACCAACCGGGTCCTCTGGATCCGGGACCGGGCCCACGGCCCGGAGAGCGAGCCGGGAGGCGAGCGACATGCAGTTCGGCATCTTCACCGTCGGTGATGTCACGACCGACCCCACCAACGGCAGCACGCCGACCGAGCACGAGCGGATCAAGGCGACCGTCGCCATCGCGCGGAAGGCCGAAGAGGTCGGACTGGACGTCTTCGCCACCGGCGAGCACCACAACCCGCCGTTCGTGCCGTCGTCGCCGACGACGCTGCTCGGCTACGTCGCGGCGAAGACCGAGAAGCTGATCCTGTCCACCTCGACGACCCTGATCACCACCAACGACCCGGTGAAGATCGCCGAGGACTACGCCTATCTCCAGCACCTGGCCGAAGGCCGGGTGGACCTGATGATGGGCCGGGGCAACACCGGACCCGTCTATCCGTGGTTCGGGCAGGACATCCGGCAGGGCATCCCGCTCGCGATCGAGAACTACGCGCTTCTCCACAGGCTGTGGAGGGAGGACGTGGTCGACTGGGAGGGCAAGTTCCGTACCCCGCTCCAGTCGTTCACTTCGACCCCGCGCCCGCTCGACGGCGTACCGCCGTTCGTCTGGCACGGCTCCATCCGCTCCCCGGAGATCGCCGAACAGGCCGCGTACTACGGTGACGGCTTCTTCCACAACAACATCTTCTGGCCCATGTCCCACACCAAGAAGATGGTCGAGCTGTACCGGAAGCGGTACGCGCACTACGGGCACGGCACCCCCGAGCAGGCCATCGTCGGCCTCGGCGGCCATGTCTTCATGCGGAAGAACTCGCAGGACGCGGTCCGGGAGTTCCGCCCGTACTTCGACAACGCGCCGGTGTACGGCCACGGCCCTTCGCTGGAGGACTTCAGCGAGCAGACGCCGCTGACCGTGGGATCGCCCCAGCAGGTGATCGAGCGGACCCTCTCCTTCCGGGACGGGGTCGGGGACTACCAGCGGCAGCTGTTCCTGATGGACCACGCCGGACTGCCCCTGAAGACCGTGCTGGAGCAGCTGGACATCCTCGGTGAGGAAGTCGTCCCGGTACTCCGCAAGGAATTCGCCCGGCTGCGGCCGGAGGGCGTCCCCGAGGCCGCGCCGCTGCACCCGGCGGTCGCGGCGACCCGGGACTGACCCGAAGGCGTACGGGGCGGGGCCGCCCGGCCCCGCCCCCGCCCCGGGCCTGGCCGGGCGGCTCCCGCCCCGGGCTCCCGAACCGTGGTCCCCGAGGGCTTCGACGGGGAAGCCTTCGACCGAGCCCGAAAAAGAAGTCCGGCGAGGAAGTCCGGCGAAGTTCTACGAAGTTCGACCAAGGAGGAAAGATCATGACCATGAGGCTGGTGGTCGTCTCGGCCGGGCTGAGCGTGCCGTCGTCGACCCGACTGCTCGCGGACCGGCTGACGGAATCGGCGCGCCGGTCCCTGGCCGAGGCCGGAGAGACGGTCGACGTCGAGATCGTCGAACTCCGCGAACTGGCGGTACCGATCGCGAACAACCTGGTCACCGGTTTCCCCCCGGCGCCCCTCGAAGCGGCGGTCGAGGCGGTTGCGTCGGCGGACGGGCTGATCGTGGTGACCCCGGTCTTCTCGGCTTCGTACAGCGGACTGTTCAAGTCGTTCTTCGACCTGATCGAGCCCGGCGCGCTCACCGGCAAGCCGGTCCTGATCGGCGCGACCGGCGGAACCGCCCGGCACTCCCTGGTCCTGGAGCACGCGATGCGCCCCCTGTTCGCCTACCTCCGGGCGGAGACGGTGCCGACGGGCGTCTACGCGGCGTCCGAGGACTGGGGCGGCAGCGGCGACCCGCTGACCGACACCCTGCCGGACCGGATCGACCGCGCGGGCGGCCAGCTCGCCCGGGCGATGTCGCTCCACCCGGCGCGGTCGGCGGCCGACGACGCGGGCCTCGGCGGCTTCGACATCACAACAACCCTGGGCGCCCCCCGTGCCCCGGAGTCGCCCGCCCCGGCGCCTCCCGCTGTGGGCCCCGCCACGTTGTAGCTTCTCGCCGCCGCTACGCCTCCGGCGGTGGGGCCCGGAGCCTTGGCTCTCCGGGTGAGGCCATGCCTTCCGCCCAGCGGGGCGAGCTTCTCGGGCGCCCGCGCGCCGGTGGGGGCTTGTCTCGCAGTTCCCCGAGCCCCTAAACGCTCTCCCCGGCGCCGACCCTGAAAAGGCACCGCCCCTGGGGAGGGCCCGCCTTCCTACGAGGGCGACGAGGAGGGCAACCCAGGTGGCGCTGGGGGTCCCCCCATCGCCGAAGGCATAGGGGGAGGAACTGCGCGACAAGCCACTCACGGTCCGCAGGCCGCGAACAAGAATCAGTGGCTGGGCGCGGCCCGGGTAGTTCGGGCGGCAACCCGGAGGGCCGAGGCGCTGGGGGTCCCCCCATCGCCGAAGGCATAGGGGGCGGAACTGCGCGAACAACCACGACGGCGGTGCGGACCGCCGACAACGCCCGGTCGCCGGACGAGACCCGGGTAGTTCAGGCGGCAACCCGGAGGGCCGAGGCGCTGGGGGAGCATTTAGGGGCGCGGGGAACTGCGCGACCAGCCACAGGCGGGCCGCAGACCGCCGACAACACCACGCCGCCGGGCGCGGCCCGGGTAGTTTCGGGCGGCAACCCGGAGGGCCGAGGCACTGGGGTCCCCCCGCGCCGGAGGCGTAGGGGCGGAACTGCGCGACCAGTCACAGACGGGGCCGGGAACAGCGTCGCGGCGCGGCCCGGGCGGGGACCCCCTAGCCGTCGCGTCCCGCGGCGACCCGTGAACACACCTCGTGCTCCTGCGCATTGACGGCTCGGGCTCCTATCGTTTGAGGCATGACCACTGCACTGATCGGGCGGGATCACCCGGCCGCCGTCCTCCGGGCGGAGATCCGGCGGGCGGCGGACAGCCACGGTGGACTGGCTCTGGTCACCGGTGAGCCGGGGATCGGTAAGACGTCCCTGGTCACCGAGGCCGCCGAGGAGGCCCGGCGGCGCGGTGCGCTGGTGCTCAGCGGTACCTGCTGGGATTCCGACAGCGCCCCCGGCTACTGGCCGTGGGTCCAGATCGTCCGCTCGCTGCGCCGGGCGGACGGCGACGCCTGGGACGCCGTGGAGAAGGCGGCGGGCGGGTGCCTGGCCGCCCTCCTCGGCGAGGATCCGATGGCCCGTAAGTCGTCGCCCGCCGAGACGCACGACGCGTTCCCGCTCTACGACGCCGTGACGACCGCCCTCGTCACCGCCGCCGAACGCCGTCCGCTCGTCGTCGTACTCGACGATCTGCACTGGGCGGACCCGGCCACTCTCAAGCTGCTCGCCTTCGCCGCCCAGCACACCTGGTACGAGCGGATCCTGCTGATCGGCGCCTACCGGGACGCCGAGGTCGAGGCCCCCGACCACCCCCTGCGGCCCCTGCTTTCGCCGCTGGCCTCCCGCGCGGCGGTGACCCTGCGGCTCACCGGGCTCGACCGGGACGGTGTGGGCGCGCTGATCACCCTCTTCACCGGGGTCGAGCCGGAGGGCCGGGTCGTCGACGAGGTGCACCGCAGCTCCGGCGGTAACCCGTTCTTCATCGAGCAGACCGTACGGAACTGGTCCGGCGACATGCCCGCGTCGCCCGGGTCGCCCACCGGCCCCGGGCCGGTGACGTCCGGTACGGTCGCGCCCGGTGTCCGGGAGGCCGTACGCCGCCGGATAGCGCCGCTCCCGGACGCCGTGACGGAGCTGCTGAAGTCGGCGGCTGTCATCGGGCCCGAGTTCCACCGCCAGGTGCTGGCGGCGGCCACCGGCGTCCCCGTACCGCATGCCGACCGGCTGCTGGCCAGGGCCGTGGCCGCCCGGCTGGTCGTGGCCCATCCCGGGGGCCACTTCACCTTCGCCCACGACCTCGTACGGGAAACCCTCTACGAGGAGTTGGACGAGCCCGCGCGGCAGGCCCGGCACGCCGCCCTGGCCCGGCTCGCCGACACCGCCCCGGCGCTCCACGACGGGGTCGCCGTCCCGGCGTTCCGCGAGGGCCTCGCCCTCACCGAACTCGCCCGGCACGCCTATCTCGCGGACCAGCTGATCCCCGCCGCCCGCCGGATCGAACTACTGCGGGCCGCGGGCGCCGACGCCTCCGGACGGCTCGCGATCGACGAGGCCGTGGGCCACTACCGCCGGGCCCTGGAGGTCTCGGTCGACGATCCCCGCGCCTCCACGATGACCTGTCTCGACCTCGCCATCGAGCTGCGGCAGAGCGGCGACCTGGCCCAGTCGTGGAAGCTGTTCGACCAGGCCGTCGCGCACGCCCGGCTGACGGACGACACCGATCTGCTCGCCCGGGTCGCGGTCGCCATCCACCGGTACGACTTCGGCTCCAGCGCGACCTTCGCCACGGGACGGCAGGCCGGGGCCCTGCTGCGGGAGTTGTACGACGCGGTGGTCGGCCGCCCGCCGGGGGCCGAGTCCGTCGTACCGTCCTCCGACGAGATGGCCGGCGCGCTCGCGGTCAGGCTCACCGCCGCCGCCCGCCGCAGCGCCGACGACGATCTGCTCGCCTTCGCCCTCTGGTCCCGCCACGACACGATCTGGGGTCTGGGCACCGCCCGCGAACGGCTCGCCCTCACCGACGAGATGGAGCTGGTCGCCCGGCGGATCGGCAATCGTGAGATGGAGCTGCTGGCCTCCTCGATGCGGTGGGTGAGCCTCCTGGAGCTGGGCGACCCCCGCTACCACGACCAGTTCCGGGACTTCAATGCCCTGGTCGAACGGCTCGAACTCCGCCGCTTCGAGATCTTCCGCACCATCGACCGGGCGCT
Organism: Streptomyces sp. NPDC020875; assembly: GCF_040641415.1. NCBI lineage: Bacteria > Bacillati > Actinomycetota > Actinomycetes > Kitasatosporales > Streptomycetaceae > Streptomyces > Streptomyces sp. NPDC020875. Next base: position 59,767 of record NZ_JBFADP010000015.1, read on the forward strand.
CGTCGCGTCCTTCACCGGCCGGTTCGATGACGCGATGCGCGGGGCCGAGGAGGTGGACGTGCTGAAGAACGACCATGTCGTCTTCCGGTACGTCACCGTCCATGTGCGGTGGGCCATGCTGATCCTCCAGGGCCGGTTCGAAGAGGCGTACGCCGCCGTCGACCTGCTGACGGAGCTGGGGCATTCATTTCCCCAGCTCGCGCTCGGCGTGACGGCGGCGGAGACCGGGGACGCGGCGCTCGCGCTGCGGATCGACGACGAACTGACCCTCCTGGACGAGTCGCTGCCCCGCCTCTTCGCCCCGCTGCGGATGCGGCTACGGGCCCAGGCCGCGGCCCTGTCCGGCGACCCCGCCCGGCTCGCCGTCAGCCGGGCCGAACTCGCCCGCTACCCGGGCCAGTGGATCGTCGCCTTCTACGGCTGTGACCTCGGCGGCCCGGTCGATCTCTGGCTCGGTCTGGTGGAAGCCGCCGCGGGCAACCGGGAGGAGGCGATCGCGTACCTCACCAAGGCATGGCACTCGGCCGACCGGATGCGGGCCCGGCCCTGGTCGGTCCGGGCCCGGGCGGAGCTGCTGAAGGTGCTGGGGGACGAGGCGCCTGCGGAACTGTCGGAGGGCGTACGGCGGGAGGCCCGGGAGCTACGCCTCCGCCACCTGCTCCCCGGCCCCGCCGAGCCGTCCGCCGCGGCATCCGCCGCCGGGCGGGGCCCCGCCTTCCGGCGGGAGGGCGCCGTCTGGGCCCTGCACTTCGCGGGCCGCTCCATCCACGTCCCCGACGCCAAGGGGCTCCGCGATCTGCACACCCTGCTGACCCACGCGGGCCGTGAGATACCAGCGGTCCGGCTGCTCGCCCCCGACGGCGGCGACACGGTCGTCGCGGCCCGCTCCCTCGGCGGCGATCCCGTACTCGACGACGAGGCCAAGGCCCGCTACCGGGACCGGCTCGACCTCCTCGACGACGAGATCGACCGGGCGGCGGCCCGCGGCGACGCGCCCCGGGCGGCCGAGTTCACCCGGGAACGGGACGCCCTCCTCGACGAACTCCGCAAGGCCGCCGGTCTCGGCGGCCGTACCCGCCGCCTGGGCGACGAGGCGGAACGTGCCCGTAAGACGGTGACGGCCCGCATCCGGGACACCCTGCGCCGCCTGGACCGCCTCCACCCCGAACTGGCGACCCACCTCCGGGCCTCCCTCACCACCGGCACCCACTGCGCCTACCACCCCGCCCCATCCGTCCCCTGGACCCTCTGACCGCCCCGCCCGGTTTCTTGGGGGGCGCGGGGAACCGCGCGAACGACCACGATGGTGGCGCGGACCGCGTACAACATCAGCCCGTCGGGTGCGACCCGGGTTTCTCAGGGGCTCGGGGAACTGCGAGACAAGCCACAGGCGGTCCGCGGACCGCGTACAACATCAGCGGGTCGGGGCGGACCCGGCCCCGAAAAGCCCAGGGCGCGACCCCGCACCGAAAAGACCCCGCACCTCGCGGTACGGGGTCCTCTCCATGTCGAACACCGCATCGGGCCGAGGCCCGACCGCCCGACGTCCTACGACTTCGCGGGCTCCTCCAGGCGCGGGAACAGCACCGCGCCCTTCGTCACCGTCGACCCCACCGGCAGCAGACCCCACTCGCCCGCCCCGCCGACCCGCTGGTCGGCCAGCGCGCCGAGCGCCGGCTCCGCGCCGAGGGAGTCCCACAGCGCCTGCGACGTACGCGGCATCACCGGGTTCAGCAGTACGGCCACCCCGCGCAGCGCCTCCGCCGCCGTGTAGAGGATCGTCGCCAGCCGGGCCTGCCCCGCCTCGGACGTGTCCTTCGCGACCTTCCACGGCTCCTGCTCGGTGAGGTAGCCGTTGACCTGCTTGACGAAGTCGAAGATCGCCAGGATGCCGCCCTGGAAGTCCAGCTCGTCGCCGATCTTCCGGTCGGCCTCGGCGACGGCCTTGGCCAGTCCGTCCCGTACGGCCCGCTCCGCGTCGCCCGGCGCCGTCGCCTCCGGCAGCTCCCCGCCGAAGTACTTGCCGATCATCGCGGCGACCCGGGACGCCAGGTTGCCGTAGTCGTTGGCCAGCTCACTGGTGTAGCGGGCGGTGAAGTCCTCCCACGAGAAGGAGCCGTCCTGGCCGAAGGCGATGGCCCGCAGGAAGTACCAGCGGTACGCGTCCACGCCGAAGTGCGAGGTCAGGTCCTGCGGCTTGATCCCGGTGAGGTTGGACTTCGACATCTTCTCGCCGCCGACCATCAGCCACCCGTTGGCGGCGACCCGCCCCGGCACCGGCAGCCCGTTGGCCATCAGCATCGCGGGCCAGATGATCGCGTGGAAGCGGAGGATGTCCTTGCCGACGAGGTGCACGTTCGCGGGGAACGTCGCCGCGAACTTCTCCGGGTTCTCGTTGTAGCCGACGGCCGTGGCGTAGTTCAGGAGCGCGTCGACCCAGACGTAGATGACGTGCTTCGGGTCCCACGGGATCTTGATGCCCCAGTCGAACGTGGACCGGGAGATCGACAGGTCCTGAAGGCCCTGCTTGACGAAGTTGACGACCTCGTTGCGGGCCGACTCCGGCTGGATGAAGCCCGGGTTGGCCTCGTAGAACTCCAGCAGCTTGGGACCGTACTCGCTCAGCTTGAAGAAGTAGTTCTCCTCCTTCAGCAGCTCGACCGGCTTCTTGTGGATGGGGCAGAGCTTCTGCCCCGCGTACTCGCCCTCGCCGTCGATCAGATCGCCGGGGAGCTTGTACTCCTCACAGCCCACGCAGTACGGGCCCTCGTAGCCGCCCTGGTAGATCTCGCCCTTGTCGTACAGGTCCTGGACGAACTCCTGCACCCGGTCGGTGTGCCGCTTCTCCGTGGTCCGGATGAAGTCGTCGTTCGCGATCTCCAGATGCTCCCAGAGGGGCTTCCACGCCTCCTCGACGAGCTTGTCGCACCACTCCTGCGGGCTGACGCCGTTCGCCTCCGCGGTACGCATGATCTTCTGACCGTGCTCGTCCGTGCCGGTGAGGTACCACACCTTCTCGCCCCGCTGGCGGTGCCAGCGGGTGAGCACGTCGCCTGCGACGGTCGTATAGGCGTGGCCCAGGTGAGGAGCGTCGTTGACGTAGTAGATGGGGGTCGAGACGTAGTACGCCTTCGCCCCCTGCTTCTCGGATCCAGTGGCCGCCATGACCGGAATCCTACCGACCCCGGAGCACCCCCTCCGCCGGGTTTACGGGCCGGGGACCGGCCGTGACCGGGCGGCGCCGGAGGGTGCGAAACATCGGCGAAACACGGTCCGGCGTAGAAAGCACGCATCCTGGGGGAGACATGCCGCAAATCTGAACGGATGGGGACAGTGTCATGCGGGTACTCGTCGCGGAGGACGAGCAGGTTCTGGCCGAGCTGGTCGCCACGGGGCTGCGCCGGGCGGGATTCGCCGTGGACACCGTCTACAGCGGTGACGCGGCCCTCGCCTATCTCGGCCTGCACGACTACGACGTCGTCGTCCTCGACCGAGACCTCCCCAGGGTCCACGGCGACCAGGTGGCCCGCGAACTGGTCGCCTCGGGGTCGCGGACCCGGATCCTGATGCTGACCGCGTCGTCGTCCGCCGAGGACCGGGTCGCCGGTCTCGACCTGGGCGCGGACGACTATCTGGGGAAACCCTTCGACTTCCCCGAGCTGGTGTCGCGGGTCCGGGCGCTGCGGCGGCGCAGCGCCCGGCTGGTGCCGCCCCGGCTGGAGCGGCACGGCATCCGGCTGGACACGGTCCGCCGGATCGCCGACCGGGAGGGGCGGGAGCTGGATCTCTCGCCGAAGGAGTTCGCGGTCCTCCAGATCCTGCTGGAGGCGGACGGCGCGCTGGTCTCCGCCGAGGAGCTGCTGGAACGGGCCTGGGACGCGCATACGGATCCGTTCACGGGCGCGGTCCGGGTCTGTATGAGCAAGCTGCGGTCGAAGCTGGGGGAGCCGTCGGTGATCCGTACGGTGCAGGGCGTGGGGTACGCGCTGTGAGCGGTGAGGGTGGTGCGCGGGGCGACGGTTCGGGCGGCGGTTCGGGTGGCGACGGCGGTTCCGGCGGGTTCAGGGGGTTTAGCGGTTCCGGTCGCGGCGGGCGGCTTTTCCGCCGTACGAGGCTTACGCGGCCCGGGGGGTCTGCGCGGCCTGGGCGGCTGGCGCGGTGGCTGAGCGGGGCGGGGCGGCGGATCACCCGGCGCCTCCCGGCGCCGTCGGCCCGTACCCGGATAGCCCTGATCTTCGGCGCGGTCTTCCTCGTCCTCGGCGGCACCCTGCTGACCGTGGTCAATCTGCTCTCCAGCGCCGGTACGCAGACGGAGGCGGCGGCGATCGCCGAACGGTCGGAGTATCTGCCCGCCGTCCTCAAGGAATACCGGGAGTCCAGGGAAACGACAGGACCCGCCGGATCCGGTGGGTCGGCCCCGTCCGGCACGCCCGCCGAGAACGGCGGCACCGCGACACAGGGCCAGAGCCAGAGCCCGTTCTCCGGAATGGAACTGGACGTGGTGCTCGCGGACCGGCTCACGGACAACGTCAGCGATGTCGCCTCGCAGCAGATGTTCTTCTGGTCGATGATCGCGCTGCTGGTCACGGCGTTGTGCGCGGTCGCCGTCGGCTGGTGGACGGCGGGCCGGGTACTCCGCCCGGTCCATGCGATGACCGCGAAGGCCCGACAGCTCTCCGCCCGTACGCTCCATGAACGCATCGGCCCCGACAGCGGGCCCGACGACGAGCTGAGGGAACTGGGCGACACCCTGGACGCGCTCCTCGGACGGCTGGAGAAGGCGTTCGACGGTCAGCGCCGCTTCATCGCCAACGCCTCCCACGAGCTGCGCACCCCACTGGCCACGCAGCGGACCGCGATCCAGGTGGGCCTCGACGCGGCGGCGGGCCCGGAGGAGCTGGCGGCGACGAAGGCGGTCCTGCTGGAGAGCAACCGCCGCAGTGAGCGGCTGATCGAGGGCCTGCTGATGCTGGCACGCGGCGAACGCGGCCTGGAGGACGCCGACGACGTCGACTGGGCGGAGGTGGTCACGGAGGAGGCGGCCCGGCACGACGTCCGGGCCGAGATCCGCCCGGCCGGGCGGCCCCCGGTGGTCCGGGGCAACCGTCCGCTGCTGACCCAGCTCGTCCGCAACCTGGTCGCGAACGCGGTGACGTACAACGTGCCCGGCGGCACGGTGACCGTGACCGTCTCCGGCGGCGTACTGACCGTGGAGAACACGGGCCCGGTGATCGCGGCGGCGGACGTACCGGCGCTCTTCGAGCCGTTCCGCCGGGGCGAGGGCCGCGACCGGATGGGCCCCGGCGCCGGCCTCGGCCTCTCGATCGTCCGCTCCATCACCGATGCCCACGGCGGTACCACCACCGCCCGCCCCGGCCCCTCGGGCGGCCTCACCATCACGGTCGCCCTACCCCTCCGCCCTCCCGGGTAACGCCGGGGGAGCGGCGGGAGGAACCACACGCGGCGCGCGGGGCGCCCTGGCACTTGGGCGCCCCGTCACTCCGGCAACTGGGCGCCCCGGTACTTCGTCAGCGCCGCCAGGACGACAGCAGCCCGTCGAACAGCTCCCCGTCCGGGAGATCCTTCGGTGCCGGGCCCGCGTGGAAGAACCCGACGTTCGCCGCCGCGTCCCCACCGTCCGAGGTCAGCTTGCGCAGATAGTCGAACGCCTTCGCCTCGTACTCCCCGAAGGCCACGAACTGCCAGAACACCGGCCGGTCGGCCGCCGCCGCGAGTGCGGCGGTGGCGGCGGTACGCGACTCGGGCGCGCCGTCGGTCTGGAAGACGACGAGAGCGGGCGCGCCGGGGTCGTCGCTCTTGGCGTGCAGGGCGAGGACCTCCTCGACGGCGAGGTGGTAGTTGGTCCGCCCCATCCGCCCGAGGGACGCGTGCAGCTCGTCGATCCGGTTCTCGTACGCGTCGCCGGTCAGCTCCCCGACCCCGTCGATCTCGGTGGAGAAGAACACCACCCCGACCCGGGCCCGACCGAGCTGCTCGGCCAGGGCCAGCGTCTGCTCGCCGAGCCGCTGGGCGCTGCCGTCCTTGAAGTACCCCCGCATGGATCCGGACCGGTCCAGTACGAGATAAACGGACGCGGCCACCCCTTCCAGCCCGGCCCGCGCGAGGGCCGCCCGAGCGGCGGAGTGATCCTTGGCGACACCCCCCACGACGGCGACGACGGGAGCCTCGGCGTTCTCGATGTCCTCGGCGTTCTCGGCGACGGTCACGGCAGCGGCCTCGGGCTCCTCGGCCCGCTCCGCCTCGACGTCCGCAGCGACGACCGGCGCTTCCGCCTCTTCGGGCTCGGCAACGGCGGCGGCGGGGGCATCGGCCTCGGCGGTCTCGGCCGCGACCGGCGCTTCCGCCTCGTCGGCCTTCTCGGTCGCGATGGGCTCGACGGTCTCCACGACGACAGGAGCCTCGGGCTCGTCAGCCTTCTCCGCTTCCGCCGCCTCCGGCTCCATGGCTTCGGCGACTGCGGGAGCATCGGTCTCGACGGCCTCCGCCGCAGCCGGGGCTTCCGGTTCTGCAGCCTCGGCAACCGCAGGGGCCTCCGGCTGGTCGTCGGCCTTCTCCGGCTCGACGACGGCAACATCGGCGGCGGGAGCATCGGCCTCCACGGTCTCCGCGACCGCAGGCGCAACCGCAGGAGTCTCCGGCTCGGCGTCGGCGGGAGCCTCGGCTTCGACGGTCGCCGCCGTAGCCGGGGCTTCCAGCTCTACGGTCTCCGAGACGACGGCAGCGGTCTCCGGCTCGTCGGCCTTCTCCACCTCCACGGCCTTCTCGGCCTTCTCGGCGTCCACGGTCTCCGTGGACTCCACGGCTGCCACGGCCTCCGCCGACTCCGCCCGCTCCACCGTCTCCGCGACGGCAGGCGCGGGCTCATCGCCGGTGGACGGGCCGGGTCCGGACTCGGGCTCGGGCTCCGTACGGGTCTGCGCGGGCACCGAGACCGTCGGCGGACGCGGGTTGTCGAACGCGGCCGACACCAGATCCGCCGCCCGCTCCTCCGGCGACTCGGATCCCGAGTCGGCACTGCCCTCGTCCCCGGCCCCGCGCGCGGCGGATTCCTGCCGCGCCTCCGCCTCGACCACGGACTTCGGCGCCGAGGCTTCCGAGACCGCCGAGACGTCCGAGGTAGCCGAGGCCACCGACGCCTCCGCCCCGGTCGTCTTCTGCTGCGCGGCCTGCTCCGGCTCCGCGGTCGCCACTGCCGAGGCCGTCGCCGAGGGCGCGGCTTCCGCCGCCCGCTCCGATTCACCGGGCTTTTCGGCCGACGACGACACAGCCGACGCCGTATCGGCCGCTACCGTCTCCGAACTCGACGTCCCGGTCGTGGCCGTGCCGGTCGTGGCCGGCTCCGGCTCCGTGGCCGGTTCCACCCGCTCGGACTGTGCCGGAACCGTGGCCGCCGACCCGCTGGGCTCCGAGCGGTCACGGCCGAACACCTTGCGCAGCAAACTCCGAATGCCCATGAGCGAGCCCTTCCGCATGAGTTGAGTGCCGTGATTGTCCACGCTTGCTCCAGGCTGTCCCAGTCGTGTCCTGGTCAGGGCGGACACGTAAGGTTAGCCGCCGCTCCCGACACCGCCCGGTCCCGGCGGCCTTTCCCGTACGAGACCGCTCCCGCGACCGCCTTCCACGGCTGTCCTCCCGTCACCGTCTCCCATCACCGCTGTCCGTGACCGCTGTCCGTCACCCGCCTCCCCAGCGCCGGCATCGGCATCGGAATCGGCGCCGACGCAGGCGCCCGGGGCATCCGGGAGACACACCCTTCCGACACGCCCCACCCGTCCCCACCTCCTCCCCGGCATGGATTCATCCCCCGTTCACCCGACGTCCGCCGTTTTGCACGCGTTCCCCCATAACGTCACGCCCGGAGAGATTCCGACACGCTGTCGGCGCGGTGCGCGCCGGAGGAGGACGAAGTGCGCAAGCTGCTGCCCTTGTTGAGCGCCGCACCCCATGCCGGTGGCCGTTCGGCCCTGACCTGCCGCTATCGCTGTGGCGACGCCTGTTTCCGGGAGGTGCCGAACACCAGCGGCAACGAGTACGCCGGGGACATCATCGCGAGCGCCCTGTCGCGCCGCTCGATGGTGCGCGCGGCGGCCGTGGTGACCGTCGCGGCGGCGGCCGGGGCCGCGACCGTGGCGGGACCGGGCGGCGGGGGCGCCACGGCGGTCGCCGCCCCGGCCGGTCACCCGGGCAAGGGCCACGGTCACGGCAACAAGCCGGGTGCCGGGGGCGACGGGGCACGGGGGTTGCGCTTCGAGCCCGTCGCGCCCAACACGGACGACAAGGTGACCGTCCCGTCCGGCTATACCCAGGGCATCGTGATCCGCTGGGGCGACCCGATCCTGCGGGGCACGCCCGCGTTCGACGCGTCGCGGCAGACCGCGAAGGCGCAGGCGGGCCAGTTCGGCTACAACAACGACTTTCTGTCCCTGCTGCCGCTCCCGGGCGAGCGGGGCCGTCAGGTGCTGGTGGCCAACCACGAGTACACGGACGAGGTGCTGATGTTCCGGGGGTACGACCCGGAGAACCCGACGCGGGAGCAGGTGGAGATCGCCTGGGCGGCGCACGGTCTGTCGGTGGTCGTGGTGGAGGAGGAGCGCCGGTCCGGCCGGCTGACCCCGGTGACCCGGCACCACCTCAACCGGCGGCTCACCGCGACCAGCCCCTTCCGGCTCACGGGCCCGGCGGCGGGCGGCGCGCTGCTGCGGACCTCGGCGGACCCGACCGGGCGGCATGTGCTGGGCACGCTCAACAACTGCGCGGGCGGCGAGACCCCCTGGGGTACGACCCTCCACGGCGAGGAGAACTTCGACCAGTACTTCGCCAACGGCTCCAGCGCCACCGACAAGCGGTACGGCCTCGGCTCCGGTGCCACCGAACGCAAGTGGGAGCGGTTCGACAAGCGCTTCGACGTGGCGCGGGAGCCTCAGGAGTCGCACCGCTTCGGCTGGGTCGTCGAGCTGGACCCGTACGACCCCGACTTCACCCCGCGCAAGCGGACCGCCCTCGGCCGGTTCAAGCACGAGGCGGCGCAGCCGAGACTGACGGACGACGGCCGCCCGGTGGTCTACATGGGCGACGACGAACGCTTCGACTACTTCTACAAGTTCGTCTCCTCGAAGCGGATGATGCAGGGCAGGTCGCGGGCCGCCCGCGAGCACAACCGCACCCTGCTCGACGAGGGCACCCTCTATGTCGCCAAGCTCAGCGGCGACAGCCCGGTCTCCGAGATCGACGGTTCGGGCAGGCTCCCCGCCGACGGCGAGTTCGACGGCTCGGGCGTCTGGATCCCCCTGGCCACCGGGAACACCTCCCACGTCCCGGGGATGACCGCCGAGGAGGTGTACGTCTTCACCCGGCTCGCCGGTGACAAGGTCGGCGCCACCAAGATGGACCGGCCCGAGGACGTCGAGCCCTCGCCGCGTACCGGCCGGGTGTATGTGGCGCTGACCAACAACACCGACCGGGGCAAGGCGGGCAAGCCCGGTGCGGACGAGGCCAATCCGCGCAACCTCAACAAGCACGGCCAGATCCTCGAACTCGCCGAGAACTGGGACGACCCGGCGGGCGACGGCTTCGCCTGGCGGCTCTTCCTGGTGGCGGGCGACCCCAAGGACCCCGCCACCTACTTCGCGGGCTTCCCGAAGGAGCGGGTCAGCCCGATCTCCTGCCCGGACAATGTCGCCTTCGACCCGCACGGCAATCTGTGGATCTCCACGGACGGCAACAAGCTGGGCTCCCACGACGGTCTGTTCGGCGTGGCGACGCACGGTGACCGGCGCGGTGAGCTGAAGCAGTTCCTGACGGTGCCGAAGGGCGCGGAGACCTGCGGCCCGGTGATCCAGGAACGCCGGGTACTCGTCGCGGTCCAGCACCCCGGCGAGATCGACGGCGCGTCGGTCGAGCAGCCCGCGAGCGCCTGGCCCGACGGCCCGGGCCGCCTCGTCCGCCCGGCGGTCGTCGCGGTCTGGCGCAAGGACGGCCGAGACATCGGCGCCTGACCCCACCCTTTCCGCTTCCTCGTCCATCCGGTCCCGTCCCTCCTCTCCCATCCCATTTCCCGTCTCGTGTCTTTCGCCCGCCCCCGGTCCGTGGTCCGGGGGCGCCGCGCGGAAAAGCCATCCGCCCCGCACCCGCCACCGGCGTAGGGTCGGGGCATGGCAAACCAGGGCCCGAGCACCGCACCGCCTCCGTCCGGCGAGGCCGTCCGCGTCGACGCGTGGATCTGGTCCGTACGCCTCACCAAGACCCGCTCGCAGGCGGCCGCCGCCTGCAAGGCCGGGCACGTCCGGGTCAACGGCGAGCGGGTCAAGCCCGCCCACTCCGTCAAGTCCGGTGACCGGATCCGCCTCTTCCACGAGGGCCGGGAGCGGCTGGTCCTCGTCACGAAGATCATCCGTAAGCGGGTGGGCGCGCCGGTGGCCGTGCAGTGCTACGAGGACAACAGCCCGCCGCCCCCGCCGAGGGAGTTCACCGCCCCGATCGCCGTCCGCGACCGGGGCGCCGGCCGCCCCACCAAGCGGGATCGCCGCGAGATGGAGCGCCTGGCCCGCCGCCACACCGAACGCCACGGCGGCGGCCACCCCACCCCCGACGCCTGACCGCCCGCGCCCCCTTTTCCCGGTCCGCCACCCGCCACCCGCCGCCTGCCGTCAGTCGCCTACTGCTACCGCGTGCCGCTTACCGCGTCTCGTGCAGTTCCAGCTCCGTCACCAGGGCCCGGTGGTCGGTGTCGGCGAGTTCCACGAAGCGGGCCTTGCGGACCGAGAACTCCTTGCTGATCAGGACATGGTCGATCTGGGTCCCGAGCGGGCGGCTCACCATCGTCGGCCACGAGGGGGTACGGGACGCGCCTCCGAGCGCGGCGGCCGACCGGAGCCCGCCCGCGTCGAGTATTCGCCGGAAGGCGGCATGGTCCTGACCTGCGTTGAAGTCACCGGCGAAGATCCCGGGAGAGCCTTTCGCCTCCCCCGCGTACTCACGCATCCGGCTCAGTTCCCGCCGCCAGTCGTCCATACCGCTGGGGACCGGCGGCAGCGGATGCGCCAGCTGCACATTGACCTCACGGCCCGCGATCGTGGCGACGGAGCCCGGCATCGCCAGGGTCGACTCGATCCCCGGGCCCTTGCGCAACGGGTACTTGCTGAGGATCGCCGAGCCGAAGGCGAGCTTGCCCTCCACCACGTTCCGATACGGGTAGTCGGCCATGGGCACCTCGGCCGCCAGCCCCCGCGAGCACTCCTCGGCGCACTCCGTCACGAAGACCAGATCCGGCCGCTCCCGTTCGATCAGGGCCAGCAGCCCCTTCGTCCCATTGCCGAACTCCACGTTCGAGGTGAGGACCTCGACCTTGGCTATGACCTTCCCGGAGGGTCTGTCGGCCAGCCCGGTGTCGTACGGCCGGACGAACCAGCCCGTGACGGCGAGCACCACGGCCGCCCAGATCATCCCCGGCACCCAGCGGGCCAGCACCATCAGCAGCAGCGCCGCCCCGGCGGGCACCAACAGCCACGGCAGGAAGGCGAGGAGCTGCGGAATCGGGGTCGTCAGATCGGTATCGGCCGCCCGGCAGGCGACGACCACCGTCGGCACTATCAGCAGCAGCACCGCCGCCCACCCGGCGACCCGGCGGCCCGTGCTGCCGCCCCGGGGCCGGTCGTGGTCGTCGAGGGGTGGGTCCGCCTGGTCCCCGGCGTCCTCCGCCGCCGTCGAGATGGCGCTGTCCATTACTGCCTCCGGTCATACGCGAGGCCGCTGCTCGGCATCGCTGTCGGTCACTGAGGAAAACTTGAAACCACTGAAAGTACTGAGAGCACTGAAACCGCTGAAAGTGCGAAAAGCTGTGGAAACCGAACTGAGAGAGCTGAGCAGGCCGAAGAAGGAAAGCGCCCGGTCAGGCCCTCGACACCGCTCCCCGTGCCGCCCCCTCACCCCTACCGAACTCCAGTCTCCGCGACATCGTGCCCGCCCGGTCGCGCATGGCGTCAACTCGCCGCTTCCGTAGTCTCCCCCTCCGCTTTCACCGCCTCCGCGCCGCCCGCGTCCCGCGCGACGCGCCTGCGCCGACGACCGCGATAAACCGCCGCCACCACCAGCGCCCCACCCCCCACCAGGCACCAGGCCGTGATCCACAGCGACGCGGTCAGCGCGTCGACGGCGGCACCGGCGGCGGGCCGGTAGAGCCGTAGCGCCGGATCGTCCAGCGCCAGCCGCCGCGCCAGAGCGACCACGGCCAGCAGCAGCGCCCCGCCCACCGCCAGGGCCACCGCCAGCTCGGGCACCCGGCGCGGCGCCGCCACCAGGGCGGATACCGCCAGCAGCAGGGTCAGCAGCGGAAGCGCCACCCCGGCGCTCTGCAATCCGTCGAAGAGTTCGCGCGCCACCCCCAGCCGCTCCGACTCCAGGACCACGATCCGGGTGTCGCCCACCGGAATCCGCTCCGCGTACGGGACGCCGTCCCTGCTCAGCCGGGCCTTCAACTCCTCCGTCACCGGTGCCAGATCGATACTCGCCGTACTCCCGTCATAGCCGGTCAGCGCCTTCTCGACGGCCGTGTGCGCGGCCTGGTTCACCGAGTTCCACGCCGTGCGGTAGGCGTCCGTCGTCGCGAAGGACAGCACGGCGTCGTACACGAGCGTCCACAACTCGGCGTCCCCGGCCCGATCCCCCGGACCTTCGCCCGCGCCGCTTCCCGTCCCGATACCGGATCCGGAACCGGTATCGGAACCAGAACCGGAATCCTCATCGGTGCCGGTGCCGGTGCCGGTGCCGGATCGCGTATCGGAGTCCGTACCGCCGCCGCCGGAGCCGTCCAGCCGCCCGCCGAGCCGGGCCAGCACCTCGTCCGCGATCCGGGCCGCGATCACATCCCCCACCTCGCGGTCGGCCGCCAGCGGGGCCATCGCGGTGACATAGCCGTCGGCGTCGCCGATCTCCCGGTCCGCCCATACGGCGAGCGCGCTCAGCGGGGTCAGCACGGCGACGAGGGCGATCAGGACGGTCGACAGGAGGCTCCGCACCCCTCCAGGGAAAGCGCCCCCGGGCCCCGGCGCGACCGGGCCCGGTCCGTACGAGTTGCCGGGACCCGGGACCGGGTGTGCCCTGGGAGGAGGACTCGGCGGTACGACGTACCGCCGTCCCCGCGTGGGAAGGAGCGCCCACCATGGCCGCACCAGCAGCAACGCCCGCCCGGCACCATCGCGGAGCCCATCGGGTACAGGTCCCGGGCTCGACCCTCTCCTGGGCCGTACCCCTCTTCCTCGGCGCGTTCTTCGGCTTCTACGCCGGATTCCTGCGCCGCACCGGCACCGCCGTGAGCTGGTGGGACGTCCTCTTCGGCGTGGTCGCGGGCGTCGTCTTCGCGGGACTGGTCTACGGCCTCGGCCGGATCCAGGGCGCGATGATCCAGGAGGTGCGGGCCATCTCGTACGGCGCGCTGGCCGGTGCCGCCGTCGGCTTTCTGCACAGCCTGACCGGCGACAGCGTCCTGAACTCCACCGGTATCGGACTGGCCGTCGGCCTGGCGACGGGCGTGGCGTCCTTCTACGTCTTCCACACCCGGGAGCCGTAGCCCCCGACCGGCCCCGCGGGGCCCCTTGCCCCGGCTCCGCGAGGCCGCGCCTCGCAGCGTCCCCGTCCGTTCCCGTCCGTCGTCGCGCGGTCGCCAGATCGGATCTGGCGACCGCGCGGCCACGTCTCGCGCCTCCCTTACGAAGGGCTGATCGGCAAGGCGGCCGACGGACGAGGGAGCAGGAGATGGGCAAGGCACGGGCGGAGGCGCAGGCGCGGCGGCCGCGCGATTCACAGGCGCAACACGAACCAGAACACGACCCAGAACAGGAAGCGGAATCGGAATCGAAACCGATCCGGAAGCGGCGACCGGTCCCGGCTCCGGCCGTGTCCCCGGCAGCGGCGTCGGCGTCGGCGACTGCGTCCGTGGACCGGCCGCCGTCGTCGCACCGGCACGAGAGCCACGAGGCCCCCACGGCCCCCGACAGCCTCGGCAGCCCGGGGGGCCCGGGAAACCCCGACGGCCCCGGCAGCCCCGAGGGCCGCACCCGCCGGGGTGTACGTACCACGCCCGATCTCGCCGGGGACAAAGCCGGGGACGAGTCCGGCGGCTGGTGGGACGCGGCCGGGGAATGGGACTGGGACATCCCCGAGGAGTGGCGTGTCCGGGACCGCTGGGAGCAGCGGCGTCCGGCCCGGACGGACCGGACGGTACTGCCGCTGCGGGTCGCCGTGATCATCGGCAGTACCCGGGAGGGCCGGGTCGGGGAACGGATCGCGCACTGGTTCACCGAGCGCGCGTCGGCCCGGAAGGACCTGCGGCTGAGGGTCGTCGACCTGATCGACTTCGACTTCCCCGCGCACTACCCGGACCGGGCCACGACATCGATGCGGAAGTTCACGAACCTGATCGCGGAGGCGGAGGCGTATGTCGTCGTCACGCCCGAGTACAACCGCTCGTACCCGGCGTCCCTGAAGCAGGCGATCGACTTCGCCTATGACGAGTGGCAGGCCAAACCGGTCGCGTTCGTCAGCTACGGGCACGGTTCCTGCGGACTGCACGCGGTGGAACATCTGCGTTCCGTCTTCACCGAGCTGCATACCGTGACGCTCCGCAACGGGGTGGCGATCAACCTCCTCGACGAGCCGCTGACCGGCCGGGACCGTTCCATCGCCCTGATGCTGGACCAGTTGGGCTGGTGGGGGACGGCGCTACGGGCGGCACGCACGGCGCGGCCGTACGTCTCCTGACCGCCCTCCCGCCTCCCCGGTGCCCGCCCGCTCTCCCACTGCCCCGGTGCCCGCCCGGCTCCGCGTCCAGGACCCCGCCTTCCCTCGGGATCCGGCCCGGATCCGGGCCGGGGGCCACGGCCGGAGCCCGGGCCCCGCCTCCACCCCCGGGCCCCGCCTCCACCCCGGAGATCCGGGCCCGCCCACCCCCGTACCGCCGGTAAATCACTGTCCTCTGTCAGTGCCCGCCCCTACACTCCCGCAGGCTCGATCGATCCACCGGCACACCGATCCATCGCTTGATCTTTGCCTGCTTTGATACCGTTTTTAGCTGGTTCGCTCCGCGCGACCCCGGAAGTCGGACGTACGAGCGGCCCACAGGCGATGAGTTTTCGCGACCGGATGAGTCGAACCCTCCACAAGACCGAAGATATTTTCGATTCATCAAGGACCACAAGGACAGACGAATGAGTACAGAACTGGCAATCGAGACCCAGGGCCTGGTGAAGGTCTTCGGTGAGAACCGCGCCGTCGACGGCGTCGATCTCTCCGTCCCCGCCGGCACGGTCTACGGCGTCCTCGGCCCCAACGGCGCCGGCAAGACCACCACGGTCAAGATGCTGGCCACCCTGCTGCGGCCGGACGGCGGCGAGGCGCGGATCTTCGGCAAGGACGTGGTCAAGGACGCCGATACGGTCCGCGGCCGGGTCAGCCTCACCGGCCAGTACGCGTCGGTCGACGAGGACCTGACCGGCACCGAGAACCTCCTCCTGCTGGCCCGGCTGCTCGGCCACTCCAAGCCCGCCGCCCGTGAGCGCGCCGAGCAGCTGCTGGCCGCCTTCGGTCTGACCGAGGCCGCGGACCGCCAGATCAAGAATTACTCGGGCGGTATGCGGCGCCGTATCGACATCGCGGCGTCCATCCTCAACACCCCCGACCTGCTCTTCCTCGACGAGCCCACCACCGGACTCGACCCGCGGAGCCGCAGCCAGGTCTGGGACATCGTGCGCGCGGTCGTCGCCCAGGGCACCACCGTCCTGCTGACCACGCAGTATCTTGACGAGGCCGACCAGCTGGCCGCCCGGATCGCGGTGATCGACCACGGCCGGGTGATCGCCGAGGGCACCAAGGGCGAGCTGAAGGCGTCCGTCGGCTCCGGCTCCGTCCATCTCCGACTGCGCCACGCCGATCAGCGGACCGAGGCCGAGAAGGTGCTGGTCACGGTGCTCGGCGCCGGGTCCGAGGTCCAGCTCGACGCCGACCCGGTCGCCCTGACCGCCCGGCTGGCCGACCTCGCCGAGGGCGGCGACGCCACCGAGCACGCCGGACGCGCCCTGGCCGAACTGTCCCGCGCCGGGATCACCGTCGACAACTTCTCCCTGGGCCAGCCCAGCCTGGACGAGGTCTTCCTCGCCCTCACCGACAAGAGCGGCACCACCACCAGCAAGACCGGCACGAAGGGGGCGGCGGCATGAGCACCGCGACGGCGAAGACCGACACCAAGGACATCGACGACCTGGTTCTCGACACCCCCAGGGCCGAAGACCTCGCGGCACTGCTCGTAAGCCGGGAACGGCCACCGCGACCGAGTGCGCTATCCGCCTCCGTCACGTTCGGATGGCGGGCGATGCTCAAGATCAAGCATGTGCCGGAGCAGCTGTTCGACGTGACGGCGTTCCCGATCATGATGGTGCTGATGTACACGTACCTCTTCGGAGGGGCGCTGGCCGGGTCGACCCAGGAGTACATCCAGTTCCTGCTGCCGGGCATCCTGACCATGAGCATCGTGATGATCACGATGTACACGGGCGTCGCGGTGAACACCGACATCTCCAAGGGCGTCTTCGACCGGTTCCGTACGCTGCCGATCTGGCGGCCCGCTCCGATGGTCGGCTATCTCCTCGGCGACCTGGTCCGCTACGTCATCGGCTCCGCCGTGATCATCGCCGTCGGCATGATCATCGGCTACCGGCCGGACGGCGGGTTCGTCGGTGTGGTCCTCGGTGTCGCCCTGCTGATGGTCTTCGCCTTCGCCTTCTCGTGGGTGTGGACGATGTTCGGCCTGATGCTGCGTACGGAGAAGTCCGTGATGGGCGTCAGCATGATGGTGATCTTCCCGCTGACCTTCCTGAGCAATGTCTTCGTCGACCCGAAGACGATGCCGGGCTGGCTGCAGGCTTTCGTCAACAACAGTCCCGTGACCCATGTGGCCACGGCGGTACGCGAACTGATGGCGGGCGAGTGGCCCGCGGCGGACATCGCGTGGTCGCTGGGGTGGGCCGCCGGACTGGTCGTGGTCTTCGGAACGGTCACGATGCGGCTGTACAACCGCAAGTAAGGACCGGCGGACCGTTCCGAGGTACGGGGGAACAACGGGGGAACGGGGGAAACGGGGGAAGGAAGCGGTGGGGCGTCCTCGCGCGGGGGACCAGGGCGCCCCACCGCTTCCGCGTTTCCGTACCCCCGATTTCGCCGATCCCGCCCGCTCCTCTCCTCCCGGACGCTACGGTTCCTTCACCAAATCGGCACAAGGGGGGACCTTGAGCAATCCGTACATCATGCCGCCGCCACCGCCCTTCCCCGGGCCCGCGACCCCGCAGCGACCGCTGTGGAAGATGAAGCGCGTCTACGCCGGAGGCGCGCTGCTCATGCTGCTCGGCGCCGCCTGCGGTGCGGCCGGGGGCTCGGACGAAGCCGGGGCCTCGGCGGCGAAGCCCCGTACCACCGTGACGGCCACCGTCACGACGACGGCGACAGCGGCGGCAGCGGCGCGTGCCGAGACACCCGAGCCCCGTACGACGGTGACTGCGCCCGGCCCGACCGTGACGGTCACCAAGACCGCCGAGCCGAAAGCCGGTACCCAGCCGAAGGCCCGTACGCAGCCGAAGGCGCCGCCGAAGACGACCACCCCCGAGGCGGAACGCCCCGCCGAGCCCGCCGCGGTCTACTACCCCAACTGCGCGGCGGCCCGCGCCGCCAACGCGGCCCCGGTCCGCGCGGGCGACCCCGGCTACGGCAGACACCTCGACCGCGACGGTGACGGCGTCGGCTGCGAATAGACGGGGCCGACGGCCCCGGCGGGGGACGACCGTGAACATCCGATGACGGCCGTCCCCACCGCCCCGAACTCCCGTTCAGCGCCCCGATAATCGACCCTCCGAACGGTCGGCGACGGGGGAACGACGGTGGACTGGGCGATACTCGGCGGCGGGCTGGCAGTCGGACTGGTGATCGCCCTCGTGACCTCACCGGTCGGTGTCTCCGGCGCCGTCTTCCTCCTCCCGGTCCAACTCAGCGTCCTCGACGTCCCGAACCCCGCGGTCACCCCGACGAACCTGCTGTACAACGTGGTCGCGGGCCCCGGAGCCCTCTGGCGCCACCACCGCACCGGCGCACTCCGCGACCCCCTCGTCGGCCGCCTCGTCCGAGGCACCCTCCCGGGCGTCGTCGCGGGCGCCGTACTCCGGGTCTTCGTCGTCCCGGGCCCGACGGTGTTCCGCCTGCTGATAGCGGCCCTGCTGCTGCCACTCGGCCTCTGGCTGTGCGCCCGTACGCTCCGCACCACCCGCCCCGCACCCCCCACGGCCGAACCGTCGCCCCGCGTCCTGACCACCCTCGCCCTCGCGGTCGGCACGGTCGGCGGCGTCTACGGCATCGGCGGCGGCTCCCTCCTCGGCCCGATCCTCGCGGGCCGCGGCCTCCCGGTCGCCCGCGTCGCCCCCGCCGCGCTCGCCACCACCTTCACCACCTCGATCGTCGGCGCGACGACCTACGCCCTGCTGTCCCTGATCGGCACGGGCGACATCGCCCCCGACTGGTACCTCGGCCTGGCCTGCGGCACGGGCGGCCTCTTGGGGGGCTACCTCGGCGCCCGCCTCCAGCCCTACGCCCCCGACAGAACTCTCCGCCTCCTCCTGGGCACTTTGGCCACGGCGCTCGGGGCGCTCTACGCGACACAGACACTGCTCTGACGGCAACGGGGCGCCCCGCAGGCGCGGACGACTGCATCGCTGAGCCTGGCTGTGTAGCGTTTGTGGGAACAGCCCCGCACGCGCGGGGACGACCCCTCGACGGCGACGCCGTCGATCACCTTCGAGGGAACAGCCCCGCACGCGCGGGGACGACTCCAGGCCCGAGCAGTCGAGCTTCACGCTGATGGGAACAGCCCCGCACGCGCGGGGACGACATGATTTTCCCCGTGCCGTGGCAGTTCGAGCAGGGAACAGCCCCGCACGCGCGGGGACGACTCGACCTCGCCCGTCTTGACGGCTCCGGCCGAGGGAACAGCCCCGCACGCGCGGGGACGACTCGATGCGGTACTCGGGGTCAAGGCCGATCTCGGGAACAGCCCCGCACGCGCGGGGACGACTTGCTCAGGACCATGCGCTTGCGACGCTCGGTGGGAACAGCCCCGCACGCGCGGGGACGACGTCTGTTACGCCGGGCTGTGTGCCGCCGCGCCGGGAACAGCCCCGCACGCGCGGGGACGACGCGACCACCGCTGAACTGCCGGTATCCAGCTGGGGAACAGCCCCGCACGCGCGGGGACGACACTTCGTCAGGCTGCGCGAAGTCTTCGGCCTGGGGAACAGCCCCGCACGCGCGGGGACGACGGCAGCGAGGAGGACAGGGCCGCGCTGGCGGAGGGAACAGCCCCGCACGCGCGGGGACGACCCTGTTGACCCGGCCGGGGCGTGCATGGGGAAGGGAACAGCCCCGCACGCGCGGGGACGACCCGTCGCGGGCCGTCTCGGACATGAGGTCGGTGGGAACAGCCCCGCACGCGCGGGGACGACAACGCCGCTTGGAGCGGGGTACCTGTTATGTGGGGAACAGCCCCGCACGCGCGGGGACGACCGCTGCCGAAGTGGAGCTTGTCACCGAAGAGGAGGAACAGCCCCGCACGCGCGGGGACGACCCGGGGTGTTGGTGGCCCCGGGGGCGAGTGCCGGGAACAGCCCCGCACGCGCGGGGACGACGCCTTCAGGCCATCCTTGCGCTCGCTTGCCCGGGGAACAGCCCCGCACGCGCGGGGACGACGCGGCCTCGGCGAGTAGCTGCAGCAGTGCGTCGGGAACAGCCCCGCACGCGCGGGGACGACACTCGCCCACCTGCGGTTTTACGGGCGGTGAGAGTGGTTTTTAATTACTTCCGCAGATCTCGACCTAACGGGCCTATCGGAAGTTTCATCTCTAAAGGTTCCTTGAGTCATGTCTACCTTCCTCCGAATCTCCGGCGCTTGGCCGCCTTGCTCCAGCCCGACTGCGGACTCCGAGGCGCTGGGGTTCGTTTCTGAGGCGCGTCGGGGTTCGGGCGGCGGATCAGGGTCAGGCCCTCGTGGTCGACGGGGTGCCAGGCGTGGTCGTGGGTGTGGAAGGTGAAGCCCTGTTCGTTGTCGGATTGTTGGACCATGAGCGCGCGGCCCTTGTCCGCGTACTGGCGGACTTCTTCCCACAGGACGTCACGGACTCGGGCCGAGGGGGACCCTACGAAGACGCCGGCGGAGATCTCCAGCAGCCATCGGGTCAGGAAGCCGCGAAGCCCGGAGGGGCAGTTGGCGAGGACGATGACGATCACCAGATCGGCTCGTCACCGTAGTTGCGGCCGCTGGTGACGTGCAGGCCGCCGTCGGACTGGAGGGTCATGTTGTCCTGGCCGTCGGCCTCGTCGCGGCTGTCGTCGTAGCGGAGGAGCCGCTGGATGTCGCGTACGCAGCGGTCGAGCAGACCGGTTTCGTTGATTCGGTCCCGGAGGGCCCGGCGGGTGCGGGACGCCATGTCTTCCTCGCCCTCGGCCGCCGCGTCGAACGCCGCCGGTATGGCGACGTCGGTCTTGTACAGGTCCGCGATATCCATGACGAAGGAGCGTTCATTGCCCGAGTGCACAAAGCCCAGCGCCGGTGAGCAGCCGATTGCGGCGACGACCGCGTGGGCGATGCCGTACATGCACTGGGCCGCCGCGGTGATGCCCTGGTTGGGGGCGTCACCGGCCGAGAAGTCGTTCCGGTCGTACTCGCGGCGCTTCCACGGGACACCGGTGCGGGCCGATTCGCGGCGGTAGCACTCCTTCATCCGGCTGCCTTCCATGCCGAGGAGTTCCTGCCGGGTCTTGCCGGACGGGTCCTCGCCGGGGAAGCGGAGGGAGTACATCGCCCGAGCGACCTCCAGCCGGGTGCGCCGGTTCGCCCAGGCCGTCGCCTGGGCCTCGGCCAGACCGGACGAGCGGTTGAGTGCCCTTCCGCCCGCGTAGAAACGCACCCCTTGTTCCCCGACCCATACCACCGAGGCCCCGCACTCGCCGAGGACGGCCATCGCCTGGTGGGTGATGCGCGTGCCCGGACCCAACAGCAGGGTTCCGATGGTCGCGGACGGGATGTGGGTGACGCCGTCGGCGTCCGTGGCGGTGATGGCGTTGTCATCGCGGTGTACGGTGCACCGCTCCAGGTAGACGAAGGAGAGCCGGTCCCCGACCCGGGTGAGTTCCCGGGGCGACGGGGCGCCGCGGCGGCTGACCGTACTCATCGGTCTCCCAACGGGGCCAGGGTCATCAGTCCGCACCCGTACGCCTTGGCCTTGCCGAGCCCTTCGGTGAGGGTACGGCGGAGCAGGCCGGGATCGGTGACCGTCAGCCGCCCGTCGAAGGTGACCCGGGTGATACGGACATCCGGTACGGACCGCTGCGCGGGCGCGCGGCGGAATTGGAGCGGCTGGTAGTCCCGGACGATCAGCTCGTACTCGTCGCCGTGTTCGGTCAACCGCCGCTCGACGGGCTTCTCCACGACGGCGAAGCCGGCCGCCTGCTGCCGCTGGATCAGCCAGCCCAGCTGGTGACGGGGGGTGACATGGGGTGCGCGTCTCGTCCGGGCGCCCTTCTCGTCCTGGGGTCTGCGGATGTTGTGTACGGGGTTGGCGGTGAGCCGGAAGCCCCAGGTGTCGCCCTTGCGGAGGGCGTCGAGGAACTCTCCGTAGGCGAATGTGTTCCAGCCCGGGGTGTCCAGTGTCGGCCAGCCCGCCTGCTCGACCAGATGGGTCAGGTCGGGGCGGGTGGGGCTGACGACGAACAGTTCCGGCCTGTCCTGGGGGCGGCCTCGATCGACCCGCCACAGGACGCGGGGGCCCTGGCCTTCGCGGTCCGGGAGTTCGGGAAAGGCCATGTTCACAGCGCCGTGCATGAGATGCGGCGAGCCGAGCAGCCGACGGGCCTCCGGGCGGCCCGTGTTGAAGCGGAATTGTGTCAGGTACATCAGGAGGTCCTCGGTGGCTCGTGCCCCGCGAGCGGGAGACCGGCCGTCGGGTCATGGGCCGGTACCTTGGGAGTAGGCGCGGATTCCGCGCGGGGCGGGGTGGCGACATCGCCGGTCCGGACCCCTCGCAGCCCGTACTGGCGGTGTCGCGGATCGAAACTCAGCGGCGCGTCCCGGATGGTGATGTCCGGCCGCTCGCCGGACCGGCTGTCGATGAGTACGTCCAGTTCCGGCGTCGCGGCCGCCCCGCCGGGTCGTCTTGCGTAGTACTTGGACACCTGCCACGGGGTGGTCCGCAGCGCGTCCTCCAGTGGTACGTCTTCCGGGGGACCCATGGTGATGGGCCGGGACGGCGGACAGGAGCGACGGCCCAGATACGGCAGGAAGACCGGGGCGAGCAGTGCTTCGTACAGACGCTGAAGGAAGGCCGTCTCGCCCTCCACACCCGCCAGGAACACCGCGTCCGCGAGATAGAACCGCTCGGACAGCGGCATCGCCTTCCCGGAGTCGGCGTGGTGCGCGGTCTGGAAGTCCCGCAGCCGCGTGCCGGGCTGGTCGATCCGGACCCCGAACCGGAGGGCGGCCAGATCGGAGAGGTCCGCCGTCCGGGGCCGTCCCTGGGCCGCCGCCAGGAGGCCCAGGACGCCGCTCTTGGTCGGCGCGTTCTCCGTACCGCGCCGGGTGAAGCGGGAGGCGGAGCCCCATGACTGGAGCGGTCCCGCGAGCCGTAGCAGCAGTGTGCTCATGCCCCGTCCCGCAGTTGACGGCTGACCGCGTCCTCCACATCCTTCACCAGCTGGGCCCGTGTCACCTCGGTACCGAGGTTCGCGAGCGCGTCCGTCTCCGGGCCGACCCGCAGGACCCAGCTCGGGACGTCTGCCCCGTCGCCGTACTGCTTCTCCAGATCGGGGACATAGCCGGCGAGCCGTTCGCAGCTCGCCCGCATGAAGCCGCCGTCCTTGCCCTGGCGTACCGGCTGCTCGAAGGCGCCGACGAAGCTGATGGGCCGACTCGTCCGCAGCTTGACGATGACGGCGGCGGGCAGGGTGTGGTGGCCGAAGGTGTTGATCTTCCCGGTGGGGAGTGAGGTGATGAATGCCTCGACGAATGCCCCCACCGCCTTCTCCGCCGGTGTCGGCGCGGACTCGTCGTCGTCCAGACCCGAGCCGAGGTTCTTGTGCAGCTCATTGACGTCGACCGCCGCGTAGCGGTAGAGCGTCGCGGAGTTGAAGTCGATCGAGCCGATCATTCCGGCACCGGACTCGTGGTCCTCGTTCTTGTCGTCCACGGCGGTGAAGTAGTCGGACTCGATCTCGCTCTTGTGGACCCCGATGGCATGAGCCACCTGGGTAGCCGCGTCCACATTGAGATCGGCGGAGTCGGCGACCATCCGGCCGAAGAGGGCGATATCCACGGAATGCCGGGTGTTGACGGCCTGGCGGGCCTTCGCCTTGTTCTCCCGGTCCTTGAAGAAGGTCTTCAGCTCGTTGAGGTCCCCGTCCGGGCTCGCCTCCACGGCCAGGGCGGCCAGGGTGTCGAGCTGCCGACTGCTGAGGAACATCAGATACGAGGACTCCGGCGCCGCCTTGTCCTCGGTGTCGCCGTCCTTCGCCTTCCGCTTGGGCACCTCCATCTTGGAGTTGGTCGCCGTCTGCATCAGCTCGGCGGACAGCTTGACGGCGTCGGCGTCTTCGAGGGACTTGTTCAACTCCTTGATCCGGTCGGCCAGGACTTCGGCGACCTTCTTCGTCCGGACGCCCAACGCGGAGGAGGGCAGCAACTCCTCGAAAGTGTTACGGGTGGCGCGCTTCCATGCCTGGCTGGAGACCCGCGCCCGCCGCACCCCCCCGTACACGGCGGACTTGGGGCTGCCCGTGTCGTCACGGTTCAGATTGCTGGGGGGCACCGACTGAAGAATGTGGATGTCGATGATGGTTCGCGCCACCGGTGGTTCCCTTCATTTCATCGTTGTGCGGTGGTGAATGGTCTGTGCGTGCCGGATCAGGCGGTCGGCCGGACTACTCTCCGGAGTCGTGGTCGTCGCCCGGGAGATCGCCTTCCTTCTCTCCGGAGGTCCCGGTGTCCCCGTCTCGCCTGGCCGGTACGACGTGGAAGTCGCGGCCCCAGGAACGGCGTACCTCGGACCGCTCTTCCTCGTCCTGCCAGCGGAAGAGCTGGTCGGCGAGGAGCCCGTAGTCCAGCGACACCCGCGCGCCACGCAGCAGCAGGACCATCTCGCGCAGCCGGACGGCGAGTACGTCGTACGACGTGGAGGTGCCGATTCTGACGAAGCGCTTGCGGAGGGATTCGTTCAGCTCATCGTTGGCCCGCCCCTGCCGAGCGGGTTTCTCGTCGTCTCCGGCGCCGTTCGGGTTGGCCTTTGTCACCGCCAGGTGGCGGACCGCCCGGCCGAGTCCCCACCCCGGTCGGTGCATGTTGTCGTCGTAGACGGACTGCTGGTGCAGCGCCCACAGGGTGACGGCGAGATGAACCGCTTCCTCTTCCCTCAGGTCCCGGTCCTCGTCCCGGCCACGTCCGGACTCCTCGGCCCGTACGGTGACCAGGTCCTCCAGGCCGTCGATGCCCCAGCTGTCCGGGGAATCGTGAACGGCGCGCCCCGCCTCGCGCCGCAGCCGGGCGAGTACCGCCACGGCGGCCGGATTGTCATTGCGATACCGGTGCTGGAGCCGGGTGATACAGCGGACCGTTGCCTTGCCGGGGGAGCTCAACTCCCCTTTGCGCGCCTCCGGCGCAGGCTGATCGGTCGTGGTCATGAGGCGGCCTCCGCCCAGTCGTCATCGGTCGTCGTCAGTCGTCATCGGTGGGGTGCGGGTCGCTTCCCCCGGGCCGGCCTCCGGTCAGGCCGAGTACCTTCGTCAGCCGTCTCTTGAAGATCAGCTCCGCCCGGGCGTCATTGATCCAGTGCTGACCGGATCCGGGGGCGTCCACCATTCGTCCTTCGGCCGCCGCCGGGCCCGTCGAGTCGAGCAGTCCCCGGCTGAGCCCGCTGATCCGGGCCCGTACGGTCCGCTGCCAATCCCTCCGGGCCGACTGGAGGTCGGTGGGCGGGATCAGACCGGCCAGCCATCTCCGGTACGGCCCGTCCAGGGCGCCGAAGCCGAGATCGCGCGCCGCGTCGACGGCCGAGGCGGGGTCCGAGCCGACGGCCCGGGCGAGGTCTCCGGCGAGGTGGCCGAGTGCCATGACGGCGCCCTCGGCGTCTTGTACGGCGTCCGTCGCGGTCGCGCCGTACTCCGGGTTCTCCTCGTGCAGCAGGACCACCGGCATGGCGAGGGTGTCGTCGACCATCTCGTCGACCACGGACTGCTGGGTGCCGTACACGGCTCCGACGAGCCGGACTCTGATCAGTTTGTTCGGCTCCAGCTCCCCTTCCGTGGTGAGCATCGCGAACCACCGGACCACCCCGGAGGCCAGGGCGTTCTGCGGCTCGCCCGCCGACCCTGCCACCTCGGAGGCCCGGGACGGCAGCAGCGCGGCCAGCCCCCGCCAGGCCGCCCGGCTCGGGTCGTGCTGCCGTGGCATATAGACCGGGGAGCGGCCCTGCTTCTTCTCCTGGACCGGGCTCCGCCGCCAGCCGGTCATGGGCTCGGTCTGCCAGTGCACATGGGGGACGAGGGGATCGCCGTAACCGAGGACGACCCCGGTGACCTCGCCCTCCCCGGTGTGCAGCCGGGCCCGCCGGGACTGCCAGGTGTAGAGGTCCCGCAGGCCGCCCGGCTGTCGTCCGGCGGGCTCCTCGGGCGCCGCCCCGGGTGGGGTACGCCGCCAGACCGGCAGGTCCGCGGGCCCGGCGCCCTCACCGAATGTGATGACGTCGCGCTCGGCGAGGGCGATCAGATTCAGCAGCAGCGTCTCGTGCAGGTTGTCGCCTTCCGCGAAGACGCCACCGAGGTTCCCGGCGGAGCCGACACCCAGCGGATAGACCTTTCCGGCCTTCGCCCGGCTGTCGCCCCTCATGGCGGACTTGATGCCGGACGGGTCGTAGGCGTGGGCATGGACCAGCCAGCGGGCTGCCTCCGCGTACGAGAGCCGGTCCACGCCAGGGCGGCGCATGGCGAAGAACGGATCCCCGTTCGGTACGTCGGCCACGATCCGGTTGAGGGACGAGATCTCGTCCTTCTCCGTCTTCAGATCACCGACCTGGAAGAACGGTGTCGTCGGATGCAGCAGATCGAAGCGGTCGAGGTGCGCGTCGAGATAGCCCGGCACCGGGGCGAACGGATCCGCCGACCGCCACAGCTCGCCCCAGTCCTCCAGCTCGGCCGGGCCGTCCACGGCGTCGTAGAGGATTGCCAGCAGCAGCCGGAGCAGGGCCAGTTCCTGTGTGGGTACGTCACCCACGAGCCTGCGGAGATCCCTGGCCCGGGCGAAGACGTCCCGTACGGACAGCTCGCCGGTGCTGCCGTCGTGGAACTGGACGGGCAGCCAGGGCTGGGCGGTGAGGTCGAAGGACGGCGGTCCGGGCGGCATCGCGACGGGCACGGACTTCGCGACGGGGTTCACCTCATCCGTGCCAAGGCCGGCCGTCGTAATGCCTGAGAAAGTGTCTTCCTGCTCCGGCCGTTCATGTTCGCCGTCCTCTCCCGTGCCGTCCGCGGAACGCTTGGCCTCGACCGCGTCGGCGGACGACACCCGCAGTCCGTCCTCGCGGCTGTACCTGATGTCAAAGCCTGACAGGCGGGTCTGACAGTCCTCGTCGAGAACCAGCAGCAACTCCCCGGCCAGCCAGGGGCATTCCTTGGTCTGCCAGGCCGGGACGACGAATCTCTCCAGCTCGGCGATGGTCCGGTCGACGAGCCAGGGCCGGGTGAACTGCCATGGGAGGGTGATCGCGCTCGCCGCCACGGCCTCCGCGGCCCGTCGGCTCGGCGGGAAGTCGGTCGGCAGCTCCAGGCCGCCCCGCCCGTCCGCCAGCCACGGCACGGTCGTCAGCCGACCGCTCCGCAGCCGCCGTACGACCAGCACCTCCAGGGTCTCCTCGGAGTCCCGGACCTGCGCCCGGCCCTTCGGGCTGTCGTCGGCGTCCCCGACCCCCGCACCCAGCCAGCTGTACACGGGCCGCCCCGCGCGGCGTACCGGGGCGAGGAGGAAGGCTTCGGCCTTGCCGCGCTTCTCGGCGAGAAGCCGCCGATGGTCGTCCCGGGCCGATTCCATCACCCCGGCCCACTCGTCGGGGCCCAACGGCTGATCCCCGTATGCGGCCTGCACCAGCGGACTGATGTGATCGGGCAGAACGAGCGGCGCGCCGTCGAGATGGGGGCCGAGCGCGGCCAGGGCCCGGAGCAGCGTGTGCTCCCCGTAGACGGAACGCGATCCCCGCACCGGCTCCGGCGGGCCGTCGCCGCTCCAGTCCACCCCGGTCACCAGACAGCGCGCCGTCGCGAGCCGCGCGGGCCGGGAACGCGGATGCCGGTGCAGCCGCCCCATCCGCTGGAGCACGAGATCCACCGGCGCCAGATCCGTGACGAGCAGATCGAAGTCCACATCGAGGGACTGCTCGACCACCTGGCTGGCCACCACCACATGCGGTCCGGCGGGCCGGTCGCCGCCGGGACCGAACCGCTCCCGCAGCAGGGTGTCCTTGACCGCGCGGTCGGCGGCGAGGAAGCGGGAGTGCGTGACCGTGACCTGCCCGTCCCCGAACCGCTCCCGCAGCACATCGGCCGTCCGCAGGACGCGGTCCACGGTGTTGCGGACGACCAGGGCACAGCCGCCGTCCGCCAGCTCCACCGCCAGCCGGTCGGCCAGCAGCGCCGGATCGTCGTCCAGCCGTTCCAGTACGACTTCGGTACGGCGCCCGGAGGCGGCGGCGGGCCGTGCGACGAGGGCCGGGGCGCCGGGTGCGACGGCGGTGATCAGAGGGTACGTACGGTCCGTCGGATCAGCTGCCTCGACCGCGTCGAGATCGCCGCCGTCCGGTCCGGCATAGGCGGCGGCCAGAGCCCGTCGACGCTCGGCCGGAAGTGTGGCGGAGAGCAGGACGACGGGGACGCGATAGGCCGACAGCCACTCAAGTACGCGGTCCAGGTAGCGGCTCATATAGGCGTCGTACGCGTGCACCTCGTCGATGATCACGACCTTGCCCGCCACCGCGAGATGCCGCAGGGCCAGATGTCGGCTCTTGAGCCCCGCAAAGAGGACCTGATCGATGGTGCCCACCGCGAAGGAGGCGAGTAGGGACTTCTTGCGACCCCGCAGCCAATGGTGGGCGTGCAGTTCCGCGGGGCCCGGACGAGTGTTCCGTACCCGGTCGACCTTGTCCGGCTGATCGAGGTCGATGGCCGCGAGGGTGCGACTGCCCTCGCGCAGAAGACCCGACCAGATGTCGTTGAGCGCGGCCTTCGCATGGGCCAGCACGATCGACCGGGGTCCTTCAATGGGCAGATGCTCCAGCCAGCTGATCAGCCGGGGGAACATCGCGTCGCCGGTGGCCCGGGTCGGGAGGGCCACCAGACAGCCCCCGGCACCCGTCCGGGCGGCCAGAATCTCCGCTGCGGCAAATGCGGCTTCTGTCTTTCCTTCTCCCATAGGTGCCTCGATCACCAGCAGACCGGCGGCGGGCATCCGGCGCGCCATCCGCACGGCCTCTTCCTGGACCGGCCTGATGACCGCCGTCTCCGGCAGCTCGAAGCGGTCCGCGAAAAGCCGGTCCGCTGACTGCTCCGGCTCGACCGGCGCCCAAGGCCCCGGCAGATCGAGCCCCGCCCAGGCGGCCCCTAGCCGACGGGCCTCACCGGTGGGCCCGTTGGGCAGCCAGGAGTTCGGATCGTAGGGGAACAACTCCGTCGAGCTGGCGATCCAGTCGGAGACGATCACCACCGCCGTGACAAGTACTTGTACGGTCTGCGGCAGCCGAACCGCGCCCCACGCCCCGAGCCGTTCCGTCACTCCGGTCAGCTCGGCGCACCCGTCCATCAACTCGTGCTGTACGGAGCGCCATCGGGCCTCACTACCGCCCGGGTGCCGCAGCAGACGGGGACGGGCCTGGAGATCGTGGATCTGCTGATGCTCGGGCGGCGTACCGTGATGCCCGCCCGCGACGACCGCGAACGCCCCGGAGGTCCGGGTGGCCATCCCGTACCGTTCGAGCAGCCACTCCTGGAGGAGGAGCTGGCCCGCCAGCCCGTGCGGCGCGATCCGGCGATCGGGGCCGTACTCCTTGGCGGAGAGCATGCCGAGACCGGCGGCACGCATCGCGTCGGCGAGCGGATCCACCTGACAGGAGAAAACCGGCGAAGCCTTTCCGACGTCGTGGACACCGGCAAGGAACGTGACCAGCAGCCGTGCGTCCGATTCCCCACTGGGGAGCGCTTCGGCGATGAGTTTCCTGACGTTCTCCGGCAACCACTCGTCGAACAGCTTTCCCGCCACGGCGGCGCTGTCCGTCATATGCCGCCACAGCGGCAACCAGTCGTCGGTCTTCCGGTCGTGCTTCGCCCAGACCGTCCGGGCGGCCGGGGACAACTTCGAGAAGGGGGCCGCGTCGGCGGATCGCGTCGACGGCAGGGGCGCGTGCGGCATGACTGAGCCCATTTCAGGGGTGCGTTGACCGTATGCGGAGGCGGGGGTGGGCTTCGGCGGCCCACCCGGAGGTCCGGTGCCGAACGGAGCGGCACCGGACGCGGGGCGGCGTCAGACCGTACGACGCCGGAAGCCCGGCCGCGCGATGACCACGACCACGATCACCACGGCGCCCCACACCCACGGCGCGAGGGCGGGAGGAGCGGCAGGGGAGACGGCGAGCAGCGCCATGAGCAGCACATGCCGTCTGGCGGAGGGCTGCGGAGGTTGAGGAGGAGGTTGTTCCGTGGTACCCATGAGATGTTCCTGTTCAGGCTTGATGGGCCGGTAGGGACACGCCGGGTCCGGCTCCTCTCGGTGCAACGAGAGGGCATAGCGGACCCGGCTTCTGCGTCTGTACGGCGGTGCGCCACGGGGGCGACTGCCGACGTGCCGCCACGCTAGTCCATCCGAGAGCGCGTGGCGCACGCATCGAAATGCGCCTGTTTGGCGTGGAGTTGGGGACAGTGACAGACCTCAGTTGTTGGTTCACGTGACTGAGGCCGCGACCAAGCTGACCTACACTCAACCCCGCGCGTACGGGGATCACGGCGACACGGACAGCCCTCAGGGGCCACCCCCCGCACACGCGGGGGAACCTCGGCACGCGTCCCGGACCCTACGACACCCCACCCCCGCCCCGCAGCGGTTCCCCGGAACTCGACCCTCCTGCGGCCGCCCCGGCAGATCAGCCACAACGGCGCCACGTACTGCCCGGGCCGGTACCGGATCAGCAGCGCCTTCAGGGGCTCCCGGTGTTCCCCCGGCAACCCCAGGGCCTCCGTCATTCGCCGGACGGTGGTGTGGCTGATCTGCCGGGCGCGGACGCCCTGTTCGAAGTCGGTGACGCGGTCCAGTACGTCGCCGCGGTCCAGCGGGCGTACGGGCGCGGACCGGAGCCGGGACGCCTTGGTGCACTCGTAGTCGATCTCCGAGAAGCCGATGGTCTCGCAGCTCAGCGTCTCCGCCTCGGTGAGGGTGCGGGTCCGGGCGACCGTGCGTGCCAGGGTGCTGCGAGCGAAGGCCACGGCCGGGTCGTCGGCGTGGACCGTGGAGCCCTCGTCGGTGAGGGGAACGGGGAGTCCGGCGTCGCGGACCTCGCACCGGCCGCGTACGCCCCGGGCCGTGGCCGCGAGCATGGCCGCCGCCTCGGAGGGGCGCCGCTCCAGCACACCGGCTCCCCCGACGTCGTCGGGGGAGAGGGTGAGGACGTTCCGGCCGAGCAGGGGGTACAGCTCCCCGACCGTGAGTTCCCCGTCCAGCCCGGGTCCGGCGAGGAGTAGCCGTACGTCGGCGTCCAGCCGAGGGCACGCGGCCAGTACTAGTGCGTCCGCCAAGGGGCTTCGTAGGGTGGCCTCGTCGCCCCAGGCGAGGATGTCGCCGCCGACGTCCAGTCTGTCGATCGACTCCGGCCGCAGTAGCTCGACCACCTCGGTGAGCTGCCGGAGCACGCCTTCGGCGCCGTACCGGGGATCGATCAGTCCGATCGTCTGCCGGACCTCCAGGGCCAGCCGGGGGAGTGTGGAGTCTGCGGGCGGCACCGGGCGGCTCTCCGCCGTGACGACGAAGACGTTCGGGGTGAGCGTGGTCAGGCCGGTGAAGTCGGCCGGGCTCCGTGGGCCGGGCAGCGGGTCGATCAGCAGCCGGTCCCATGCGTAGGTGAGAACGATCGCGGGGTTCCCGCTGCCGTACAGGGCGGCGTCGACCATCACGGCGGCGACCGCGTCGCCGCCACCGCCCGACCGCCCGCCGCCACGATCAACCGCGTCGCCCTGCCAGGGTACGGTTCCCCGGCCGGGGAGGCCGGTGTGGCGCCATGGAGGTGAGGCGCCCGGCCGACTACTGCGGTTCCGGAGCGGACGTGTCCCGCGTGACGTTGAACGTGAGACCGGAGAAGTCCCGGCCCAGGACGACCGGACCGTTCTGGGTTCCGCCGCTGATGGTGTTGTGGACCACGGCCTCCGGCTCCGACTCGGCCCGCCTCCGCCAATCCTCCAGCAGTACGCGGAACTCTCCGTCCAGGGCCGCTCGCACACCGAGGGCCGTGGCCAGCGCCTGCGCCCGCAGCGGATCGGCCGGGTCGCTCTCCAGAGCTGCGATCTCCGACTCGCCCGAGCTGATCTGCGGCGCCGCGTCAGCGTCTTCGGCGGACCCCCGCCGGAACGGGCGTCGTACCAGTTCGGTGAGTCCCTGCCACGTCTGGCGCCCGGCCTCACTGCCGAGGCCGCCCGCCAGAGCTGCGAGAGCGGCCGCGGTGATCGGATCCATGGGGTCCCCCTCGATCGGCGTCGATTCCATCCACCATAGGACCGCGGCTCGGGATGTACGGGGCGTACGGGCGGCTCTTACGCGATCGGGACACAGGCGTCCTCACATCACCGGCCACGAGCGCGTCGGCCCTTGAAAGTACCGCCGGTTACGGAACGGGCCGCTCCACGGTACGCCCGACCATCACATGGTCAACTTTTCGCCCCGTGCGCCTCCTTATGACTCCTCGGCTGCGCTAGGTTCGAGCATGCGCGCTGAGTGTGCGCGGCGTGACGGAAAGAGATGGCGGGGGCCGCTCGGGCGGGTCCGCCACCGCCCATATGTCCGGGGGGTCATATGCAGGAGATGTGCAAGGGGGCCAATGTCGCCCTGGCGGCGCTGAGCGAGGACAGCGGTGGTGTCATCGTAAGTCTGAGCTGGAGCAGCGCGGAGGGGGACGGCGACGCGGATGTGTCGGTCCTGCTCCTGGACGACGGCGGCAAGGTCCGGGGCGACGCGGACTTCTACTTCTACAACCATCCGGCCGCCGAGGACGGCAGCGTTCAGCTGCTGGGCAAGACGCCGACCGACAGCGGGAGCGAGGACCGCATCAGCCTCGATCTGACCGCGGTACCGGGGGACGTCGCCCGTATCGTGGTCGCCGCCAGCCGGTACGAAGGCGCCAGGTTCGGCGATCTCCACGACATCCGGCTGACCCTGGCCGACCGGGCGAACGAGGTTCTGCTGGGCTTCTCCATCGTCGACGCGACCGTGGAGACGGCCTTCGTCTTCGGCGAGTTGTACCGGCGCGGCGAGGAGTGGAAGTTCCGGGCGGTGGGGCAGGGGTACGAGAGCGGCCTGGCCGGTCTCGCCACCGACTTCGGTATCGACATCGCCGATGAAGCCGAGCAAGTCGAGGAAACCGACGGTGCCGCCGGTACGGAGACCCCGCAGGCGGTGGCCACCGTACCGGCACAGCCGTCCACCGCCGAGGCCACCGCGGACCCGGCCCCGGCCCCGGACCAGGCCCCGGCCGCGGAGCCCGCACCAGAACCGGCCGCGCAGAAGCCCCCGGCGCCCCGTACCTCCGGGACCCGTACGGTGAAGAAGAAGGTCACCCTCCCCAAGG
Source organism: Streptomyces sp. NPDC020875 (assembly GCF_040641415.1). NCBI lineage: Bacteria > Bacillati > Actinomycetota > Actinomycetes > Kitasatosporales > Streptomycetaceae > Streptomyces > Streptomyces sp. NPDC020875. Next base: position 92,721 of record NZ_JBFADP010000015.1, read on the forward strand.
TGGCCAAGAAGTCCCTCGCCGAGAACGACTCGTGGCGGCCGGCCCGGCTCTTCCCCGTACCGACCCTGCGGAGCGACAAGGAGCGGGAGTTGCGGGCCACGTCCGTACTGCTGTCGGTGATGGCGCAGGTCCCGGAGTTCGGACGCCGTCTCACGGCCGGATTCGGGGCGCCCGCCGGGCGGATGCAGACCTTCACCGAGGTCTCCCTGCCCCACGGGGACAGCCCCCGGCGGCCGGACGGGGTGATCCGTGTGGAGCGGGCGGGGAAGCTGTGGACGGCGCTGGTCGAGACGAAGACCAACGGCAATCAGCTCAAGTCCGAACAGGTCCAGGACTATATGGACATCGCGGCCCGGCGTGGCTACGAGGCCGTGATCACCCTCTCGAACGACGTGGCGCTCGAAGGCAGTCCGCTGGTCGACGTCAAGATCGACGGGCGGCGGAAGCACAAGGTCGCGCTCTGGCACCTGTCCTGGGCGGAGGTGGCGCACCAGGCCCAGATGCTGATCCGGCACGAGGGTGTCGGCAACGCCGCGCACGCCTGGCTGCTTCAGGAGCTGCTGCACTACCTCCAGCACGAGAACTCCGGCTGCCACGGCTTCCAGAACATGGGCCCGGCGTGGGTCCCGGTCCGCAACGGCATCGAGACGGAGACCCTCTCCCAGGGGGATCCGCGCGCCGTCCAGGTGGTGGCGAGCTGGGAGCAGCTCGTACGGCAGATCTGTCTCCGGCTGGGCGGTGAGCTGGGCCAGAAGGCCCTGCCCGTACAGCGCGTCAGCCGCGGCGCCGATCCGGCCGCCCGGCGGGCCCTGCTCGCCGACCGGCTCTGCGGCGAGGGCCGGTTGACCTCGGAGCTGCGGATCGACGGCACCCCGGGTGTCTTCACGATCACCGCCGATCTGCGGACCGCGAAGCTGCGGACGTCCGTGGATGTTCCGGTACCCGAGGGCGGCTATCCGCTGACCTCGGCGAAGCGGCTGATTCGTACGCTCGCCGAGGCTCCGGCGGACCTCCATGTGGAGACGCTGGTGGAGACCGGCAACGGGCCCCGGGGCACGCTGGAGCGGCTACGGCCCGAGCCGGGCGATCTGCTGCCCCGGGACGGCGCGGCGATCACCGGGTTCCGGCTCTCGCTCTTCAAGGGCATGGGCGGGACGAGGGGCGCCACGGAATCGGGTTTCATCCGGAGCGTCGACGCCGCCGTGGACCGCTTCTACGGGACGGTCGTCGCCCAGCTCGGGCCCTTCGAACGCCGTCAGCCGCGCCGCGCCCAGACCGCCGATCCGGCGCCGTCCGGCTGACCCCGGCCGCACAGTCGGGGCGCCCACCGATGTCGTGGGTGCGCTGTGGAACGGTTTCTGACGGGCTGGCATACTGCACGGGTGTAGCCCTTCGCGCATCCCCCGTCGCGAAGGGCTACACCTGCTTCGGCCGCGTGCCGGGGCGGATCGGCGCGCGGAAGATAAGCACGGACAGGGGACTCCCCTGTGGCCCCCTGGCCGTGTTTTTTGTAGTTAACAGTGGCGTAGAGTGTTTGTGCAAGCCGGACACTTGCGCCGGTCAAGAGGTGAACATAGGTAACCGGATGGACATCGGCGAAGAACGCGCACCTGAACTGCGGACGTTGCGGCAGAAGGTCGAGTACATGCTGGAGAAGACCTTCCCGGGCCAGAAGGTCTCCGGGCGGACCTTCGCCGAGCTGGTCAAGGAGCGCGGCGGGTCCCTCTCCCACAGCTACTTCTCGAACATCCTGGCCGGCAAGGTCACCCAGCCCTCCGAGGAGATCCTCAAGGCGCTCGGGCTGGGCTTCGGTGTGGACTGGCGGTTCTTCAAGGAGGAGTCGGAGGTCGTCGGTGACGTGGTCGCCGGGCTCCAGTTCCTCGCCAAGCGGCGTACCGGCGAGATCGGCGGCGTGGCGGCCCGGGGGGCCGACGAGGACGGGCTGCCCGCGGAGCTGCTGGAGTTCGCCCTCTCCCTGCTCGCGGACACCAAGGCCGGGCCGAAAACCGACGACGCGGAGAACGGCGGTACGGGGGGCGGCGGGACGGGGAACGGCGAGACCGGGCGCCCCTGACGGACTGCCCCGTACGCCCCGAAGTGCGTGAAGGTGCCCCGCGCGCCAGGCCCTCCGTGTTTCCCGGCGCGCCCAGGCGTTCCCCACCTTTCATGATCCCCATTGCCTCCAGGTCCCCGGATCCCCGGATCCCCGCATTCTCCACGTTTCCCTGCGGACTCCGGCACATGCTGATCCGTACAAGCGACCGGTTTTGGCTAGACTCGGCGCCGCATGCGTCGCACGCGTGATGACGACCAAGAGGCCCCCCATGTCCCTGCGTGAACTGCGCAAAGAGTGTGAAGCCGGACTAGCCGACCTCCCCATACCCGCCCCCTTCAGCATCGAAGAACTGGTCGCGAACATGGAGGCCGCCCGCGGCCGAACCATCGTGCTCCAGGAATTGCCCGAGCGACTGGCACGAGTCAACGCGGCCTGCGGCCTCCGGCTCAAGTCCGGTACCACCAGTTATGTCCTCTATCGGCGGCGCCCCACCGCGTACCAGACCCAGCATGTGATCCTGCACGAGCTGTGCCACGAGTGGTTCGACCACGGCACCAGCCTCGACGCCGACCAGTTGCGCGCGCTGCTGCCGGTCTTCGACACATCGCTGATCAAACGGGTTCTCGCCTCCGACTCCGTCCAGGCCAGGGCCCAGTACGACACCCACGACGAGCGGATCGCCGAATTCGGCGCCTCCCTCATCCCGCGCATGGCCAGAGACGTGACCAGCGACGACATGGTCGGACGGCTGGCGAACTCCCTCTCCCGGCCGGTCGCCCACCGGCGCCGCGCCTTCTCCCCCCGTACGCTGTTCCGCCGCTCGTAGCGCCACCGGTGAGCACCCCCGCCGAGCTCACCGGCACCGGCCACACCCCCCACCCTGCCCGCAGAACACCGAGGAACTAGATGTGACCGCGCTCGACTTCGCCGGCTATCTCGTCGCCGGTCTGATGACCGCCGTCGCCCTGTGGCGGATGCCGGCCGCGCTCTGGGGCGACGAGGAGGACAAGCGCCGCCGCGCCCTGTGGGGGTGTTACGCGGGCTTCGCCATCGCCCTGTGGACCAAGACCCATGTGGTCCGGACCGCCCTCAACGACAGCCCCGTCGTGGACCTCGGGGTGCTGATCAAGCACTACACCTCCACCCTCGCCATCCTCGCGATCCTCAGCTACATCGTCGCCATCTACGGCCACTTCCCGAAGGACGGGGTCATCCCCCGCCATGTCCGGTTCGCCCGGATCGTTCAGCGGGTGGCGACCAAGGCGTCCGTGGTCACCCTGATCCTGCTGACCGTGCTCTTCTTCACGGTGGTGGACCGCTCGGAGCCGACGGACCGGTTCGTCTCCGAACACGCGGGCCAGTGGGGCGCCACCCTCTATATGAGCGTCTTCTACCTCTACTTGGGTGCCGCGTCCGCCGTCTGCGCCTACCAATGGGCGCTGGCCACCGCCGATACCCGGGTCCGTCATCTGCGGATCGGCCTCGGCATGATGACCTTCGCGATGTTCATCGGCGTCGGCTACACCCTCAGCCGGACCGGGTTCCTGTGGATCAGCGTGATCGACCAGCCCGGCGAGAGCTTCGCGCTCACCTTCGACAAGATCACCGAGGCGGCGCAGGTCGTCCTCTTCGCCTTCTTCGCGATCGGCGCCTCCATCCCCGCCTTCAGCAAGGGCTGGCGGCGGGTCCGGCTGTGGCGGGCCCAGATGAACCTCCACCCCCTCTGGCGCGAGCTGATGACGGCCTTCCCCGACCAGCCGTTCGCCCCGCCGGCCTCCCTCGCCCGGGAGATGACCCGCTTCGACACCCCCGCCGACCTGCGGGTCGACCGCTGGGCGGCCGATATCGCGGACGCGGTCGAGAAACTGCGCCACTACGTCCCCGATACGCTGCTGGCCGCCGCCAAGGAGGCCGCCGCGAACGAGGGTACGGACCCCGGGCGGACCGACTCCCTCGCCGACGCCCACTGGATCAAGGCGGCCCTGGTCGCCAAGGCCGAGGGCGCGCCCGCCGGGAAGGCCGCCGCCTTCGACACCAGGCCCGCCACCGACCAGGACGGCGAAGTCGCCTGGCTGGTACGGGTGGCCGCCGCCTACAAGACCATTCCCGAACAGCGGACCCGGCTGGTCCTGCGAACGTCCCTGGAGCGCGGCGCGTGAACAACACCACCACCACCACCGTTGTCACGACCACGACCACGACCACGACCAGCGTTGCCACCACCACGGCCCGGATCGTCACCGACGTCCTCCAGCCCCGCAATGCCCTCCTCGCGGGCATGCTCGGCATCGGCCTGGCCGCGGCGGACCACTGGACCGGCCTGCTCTGGGGCTTCCTCGGCGCCCTCTGCGCCGGACTGATACCGGCCGGCTACATCGAATGGGAGCGCAAGCGCGGCACCTGGGGCGACCGCCATGTCGTCGACCGTACCCAGCGGGCCCCGATCTTCTTCGTCATCCTCGGCTCCGTCGGCACCGGCTCCCTGATCATGCTGGTCGGCGACGCGCCCACGCCCATCCTGATCGCCATGCTGGGCCTCTGGGCCATGACCATCGGACTGCTCGCGGTCAACACGGTCTGGAAGATCTCGGTCGACGCGGCGGTGGCCTCGGCGGTGGTGGTCCTGCTGGCCGTGGTCCACTCCCCGTGGTGGCTATTCGCCTACACCCTCACGATCGCGATGTGCTGGTCCCGGGTCGCCCTGAGCTATCACACGGTCGCCCAGACGGTGGCGGGCGCGTCGCTCGGGGTGGCGACCTCGGCGGGGTTCCTCCTCACCTGACCCGTTCCGCCGCGCGAAGCAACTCGCCGACGGCGGTACGGATGCTCTCGTCCTGGAGGAAGCCGCGCCAGCCGCCGTTGGAGCGCAGCCGCCGGTCATGGTCGGCCAGTTCGCGCAGCGGGTACGCGGCGGTCCGGGCGGCCGGTCCGATCCGGGTCAGGTGCCGTACGGCGGGCAGCATGACGGGTTGGCAGATATCGTCGGCCAGCCCCTGTACGACCGTGGCCAGGACGGGGACGGCGCGTTCGGTGTCACCGGTGGCGGCCCACAGGGCGTGCGCGGCCTCGACCCGGATCCAGGGGTCGGTATCGGTGGTCAGCGCGGCGAGCCGGTCCGCGAGGGGTGCGGCGTACGTCCCGAGGTCGGCGATTCGGCGCAGCTCCGGATGGCGGTACCGCCGCTCGGTGACGGTACGGCCGAGCAGTTCGACGGCCGGTCCGGGTTCGCCGCCGACCTTCCAGTACGCCCAGGCCGCGAGTTCCCGGTCCGATGCGTCGCCGGTACGCGACCGGAGCAGCAGCCGCTTCCGCGCGTCGCGCCCCGCCGTACCGATTCCGGCCAGGGCGGTCGCCGCCGGGGCCCAGGTCCGGTCGTCCTCCAGCAGCCCGAGCAGGGACGGCACCGCGGCTTCGGCCGCGGGCCCCCAGTCGGCGAGCAGCCCGCAGAGGCGGTGGAGCGAAGGCCCGTCCATGGCGGTACGGAGCCGGTCGCCGATCGCCGGAAGCAGCGACTCCGCGTGGTCTCGGAGGACACCCAGGACCTCGTCGAGTGCGGGGAGGACGGCAAGGTGCAGATCCGAGGCCGGATAGTGGACCGAAGCCGACGCGAAGCCGGGTCGGGTGCCGTTGATCAGTTCGATCACACCGGGCAGACACCGTGGGTCGTTCATCCGGGCCAGGGCCCACAGGGCGCCGTCGCCGACGGTCTCCTCCGTACGGTTGGAGCGCGTGGCGGTATCGGACAGCAGGCCGGCGACCTCGTCCGCGTACCCGGCGGCGTCCGTCCCCGAACAGGCCAGCAACTCGACGGCCCGGAACCGGACCTCGGGTACGGGATCGGCCAGCCGCGCGACGAGGGACGGCAGCAGGGCGGGGGCCGGTGAACGCCACCGGGAGAGCAGCACGCCCGCCTGCCCCAGGGCGCCGATCCGCTGTTCGTCGTCGTCATGGTCGGCCAGCAACCCTTGTACGAAGGCGGGATCGGGCCCGGGCATCAGCCCTCCGGTCCAGGACTGCACACCCCGTACCCCGGTCTGGATGGAGCTGGTGTGCCGCCACAACTCGGCACTCGGGTCGCGAACCGCTCCGAGTACGGTGCCCAGCCGCCGCGCGGGCAGCCCCGGATCGCCCGGCGCCAGCGCGTGCACCGCCGCCAACCGCGTCTGCGGCTCCGGGGCGTCGAGCAGCCCGTGCAGCAACCCGGATACCTCGTCACCGCACACCCCGACCGGCGCCCGCCGTACGGCCTGCCCGAGGGCGAGCACCAATTCGAGCCGGGCCGCCGGATCGCCCTCCGCCTCCCAGGCCCGCAGCAGCCCGGGAAGTACCAGCTCACCGGGGCTCCCGCAGGCCCCGAGCACATCGGCGGCTGCCCGCCGGACCTCCGGCTCGGGATCGTCCAGCAGCCGCGACACCTCGGGCAGAGCCCGCTCCCAGGCCGCCGCCCACCCCTGATCGAGAAACCGCTCCTCGATCTGCCCGGCCTCCGCCGCCAGCATGGACACCAGCTCCAGCAACGCCCGCCGACTCGGCACCTGCGGCTCCGCCGCCAGCCGCACCACGAACGGCAACGCGGCCGAGGCGGCGGAACAGATCCAGCCGCCCTGGTGGAAGAGGAGATTGAGCAACTCGTCGGCAGCGACGTTCGCATCCCTGACCTCGGGCCCGGCACACCGCCGCAGCAGCCCCGGCACGTCCTCGGCCGACCCGTAATTGTGCTTCAGCCGACCCCAGCCGACCGCGTCCATCCCCACCCACATGCCCGCGACCCTACGGCCTCCGCCGGACATGTCGGCCGAATATTGTCCTACTGCGTAGCGTCGCAGGTCTCGCAACGACTCACGGCCACTCGCTCGGTGTTCCCTCCGGTGCCCCGAAGCGGACTGGACGGCGAGAGCCGCCGCCAGGCCCCGGGCGAGGGCGCGAGCACCCAGCCGTAGCGCGGCGGCCGGATGTCGCCCGGGATGATGTGCGTACACCCCGGCAGATGAGCCTTGCCGCTGGCATGAATGATGATCGATGCGGCGGGCCAGTCGTCCCATTCCGCGCCGACGGCCACGTTGCCCCGGGGCCCGCTCGGCGCGCAGTCGGCGCAGTTGTGCATCTCATGTCGTTCGCAGTACCGCATGCCCTGACCCTGCCAGCCGCCACCCGCCGCTCGACAGGATCGAGCCACCCCGGCCCCGGATGGGCTGGGTTCGGCTCAGCGGGCTGTCCGGGCGTACCGGAGATGGCCCCGCAGGGCCGTCCCGAAGACCAGCCCGCCGAGGACGAAGAAGCCGTCGGTGACGCGCATCGACCACATCGTGTACGTGGAGGGGTGCGGTTCTCCGTACACCTCTTCGACGGTCAGCCCGCTCAGGCCGTTGGCGAGGACGTCGGTGGAGCGCAAAATGTCATCGACGACGCCGACGCCACCGCGCGCGACGAGGGCGATGGTGGCCGTCCAGGCCATGGTGAGGAATATCCAACGGGGGATCAGGGGCCGCGCGGCGGGCGCCTTGCCCAGCTCCTGCGCGACCCAGGCACCGACGAAGCAGAGCACGCCCACCACCAGGTCGTAGGCGAGCATCCCGCCGGTGAGCCCGGCTTCCACCTGGGCGCCGTCCCCGAGCCCGAAGCTGCCGCCGAGGGCCCAGTAGAAGTGAAAGACGCCGAACACGACGGACCACACGGTGGCGGCCCGCGCGGCGGCCTGCCCGATCGGGGAGACGGCGGGCCGGAGAATGGTGAGGGGTGCCTGAGAGGTCATGGCATGAGCATGTGCCAGCCGACATGGGCCGGGCTTCGCCCTCGGGTACCAATGGGGCCGCGTGGCCTCCCCCGTGCGGCGGAGCCCGGTCGACCGCGATGAGTACCCGACGACGAGCCCGGACGAGGCGACGGTGGTCGGCAAGGCGCACGCCAATGGCGGTGGCCCTGAAGTGGTCTGGACAACAACAAAGCCCCGGGCCGTTGGCCTGGGGCTTTTCTTTGGAGCGGGTGACGAGAATCGAACTCGCGCTCTGAGCTTGGGAATCAGCGCTCCTCTGGGCTTTGTCAGTGCTCTGACCTGCGAGAATATGGACCAATGCGTTCCCGTGGGGGTTCCAAAGTGCCCGCTGTTGACCGTTGCTTACCGGCCGATCGGGCACGGCTGGTGGGCGCCGCCTGAGCTCGGTATCCATGTAGCCCAGCACACTCTGCCCACGCTGGGCCTCGAAAACAGTTCCCACGCTGCCCGAGGTTCCCACTCACCGTGAGTGACCGCTTCTTCTTCCCGCACTGGCCTCGCTTCACTTTCGCGGGCCCGAGCGCCGGCGCACGCTTTCCAAGTCTGTTGCCGCCGGGCAGGGCGGTGTACAACCCTGTTCACCTGTGTTCACCCCGGGTCGGCGGTCCGGCGGCCACCGGCTGCGGGCCTGCCGTGAACCCGTGTGAACCGTGTTGACTGAGACGAAACTGAGATGGTGCTCCGATGGAACGGATAGAGGCCGAGCTGTTCACCGACGGTGGCAACGACGCGGTGGTACGCCTCCCCGGTCGGCGCTACCCCGGCGTCCTGATCCAGGGCGACACCCTCAGTGCCCTCCAGTCGGACGTGGCCGAGCTGGTCGACCTGTGCGCCGCCGGTGATCTTGAGGAGGCCCGGTACGTAGCCAGCCTCCTCCATGCCGACCTGGGCTCGAAGCTCCAGCGCTATAGCGATGCGCTCGAAGAGCATGGGGTCCCGCGACCCTTCTGATCCGTAGCTCTAGCCAGACCGGTCAGACCCGGCCATCCCGGTCACCACAAGGACCCGAAGGCTCGCTACGGGACAGCACCAGTCGCTGCGGTTGCGGTACCGCGCTGCTGTACGGCAACCACCCGGCCACTGCTTCACATAGGCGCCTGTGAGGTAGTTCAGGTCCGGATCAGGCTGCCCACGCCGCAGGATCACGCCCCCCGCCGACCAGACTTGGACCAGACGGGAGAACGGAAGAACACCCCTCACCGTCAGTGCCGTCTGCGATGCTATTGCTCCCCTGGCTGGAGGTGCGGCGCGGATGATGTCGGAAAGTAAGCGTGCAGAAATCGACCGACTGATCAATGAATCTTACGAGATCGAATCCCTGCTTGCGCAATGGCAGGAAAGAGAATTTGCAACCCAAGTCGAACTCCGTGCCGGGCAGGAAAAATATCAATCCTGGTACGCGCGAGCCATCCCTCTCGTTTCGGAATCAGTCCGCGCAGAGTTTAAGGATATGTATGAGGGAGGTATGGTGATCAAGCGAATTAAGTCTTTCCTCTCGAGGCCACTGGAAATTAATCAGTTCTACGACCCCGCTTCGACGGAGTCAATTTTCCCGAAATGGTCTCACCTATACTCCACAACCTTCCAAGACAGCTTCCACAATCAGCGCGCCCTCCTGCAGGCCGAGATCTACGCGGTTGCCGAACCGTCCACGGTGCTGGCCGAGATTGCCAGCGCCTTTTCTAGGTTCCCGAACTTCTTGCAGGCGCTCCAGAATTCAACGAAGCCGAATGTGCCAGCGCCAAAGATCGAGAAAGAAGAGGATCTTCAAGTACTGGTAGAAGCCTGTCTTCGTCTGATGTACGAGGACGTCCGCCCCGAAGATTTCGTGCCCCAGCGTGCAGGCGGGCGTTCGAGGGTTGACTTCCTGATCCCCGCAGTGGGCGTTGTCGTAGAGACGAAAATGACCCGCGAATCATTGGGCGACAAGAGGGTGGGCGAGGAACTGGCCGTCGACTGGAATAGATACTCTGGGCACCCAGACTGTCGAGGGATTCTGGCCCTGGTATACGACCCGGGTAGGTATCTGGTGAACCCTGCAGGGCTGGAATCAGACTTGACGCAAACGCAAGGGCATCCCGCCACCAGAGTTCTAGTGATTCGCTGACTGAGTCCTTCTGTCGCTTGCATTCCTGCTGTGCGCGGCCGATTTCGGCCAGCGCTGCACTTCAACTCCCATCCCGTCTGCCGTCGACCCATACGTATGTGGAGCAGACACGGCACCGGGCGCCCAGGTCGTTCGTCCAGTTGGACGCTCCACCTGGGCGCCCGGCACCGTGTCTGCTCGGCTTGCCTGGGTCGACGGCAGACGGGATGGGAGTTCCCCCACCACAGCCATCCACGGCCAGCGGACGCAAGCGGCCCCCGCCATCCCGGAGCCTGAGCGCCCCCGCCGGAGGCATCAGTGTTGACCGGTAGACGACAGACCTGGCACGTCTCCCATTCAACCCCCAGCCGATAGGCACGCGGCCGGGGGTCCGGGCTGGAGCGGGGCGGAGACAGGAGCGCATGCCCGGTGCGACGGGCGCGCGACGCCGCCTTGGCGGCGGGAGCGCCCTTGAAAGCCTAGGGAAAGTTGTAACTCACAGGGTGGGGCTGAAGGCTTCGGCGCAGGCGGGGAGTTCGACGTTGTGGCGGTGGGCCAGGGGGAGGAAGTGGGCCGGGCGGGCTGTCCATGTGATGTGGGTGGTGGTGGCCCTGATGGTGAGGGTGACGGGCTCGCCCTGGTGGAGGGCTTCGGTCATGGTGTGGCGGTCCTGCTGGAGCCAGCGCCGGGCATCTGCTGAGGCGTCGGGGTCGAGGGCCGGGAGGATTGTGTGGAGGGTGATGGCGATCCAGCGGACCGCGTGGGCGGCGGTGGGGGCGTCGATGGATGCGATGAATGTGTCCGTGGTTCGGCATTCGCACCAGTAGCCCGGGGTTGTGGTCACCATGAGGTCGTCTCCGGCGGGGTGGCGGCGATGACGTAGGTGGTCTGGTCGTCGTGGAGCGTGACGCGGTAGGCGTGGCCCGTCGCCAGGAGGGTGAGGGCTTGTTCCTGTTCGGTTTCGTCGGTGAGCCAGTCATGGCCGACGCGGGCGTATCGCGGGTCGAGCTGGGCCGTGACGGCGGCCGTGCGGTGGCGGAGCCAGCGGAGGGCCAGGCGGGGGCTGGGGGCCGTGCAGGTACCGAGAGAGATGGGCTTGGTGTTGTCGTGGGCGCGGGCGGCGGCCCAGCAGTGGTAGGTCCGTAAGGCGGTGGCCGTGGTCACCATGGGCGGTCTGCTTTGCGCGGGCCCGCGAAGAGCTCGGCGGTGATGGTGCGGCCCTTGGGGCTGTCGAGGATGACGAGTCGGTGGGCCAGCATGTTCACGATGTCGAGGCCCCGGCCGTGGGCCGACTCGTCGGCGGCGTAGGTGATCTCGGGGACTCGGTCGGTGCCGCCCTCGTCGGTGACCGAAAGCGCCAGGACCCCGGGGCGAGACGGCGATGGCCAGGTGGAACGTCCCGCCCTTCCGGCCGCTGGCCGTGTGGAGGACCGCGTTCGAGCCGAGTTCGCTCACGATCAGCTCCGCGTCTTCGGCCATGGCCGATCCGTCGAGGATGTCCCGGGTCAGACGGCGGGCTCGGCCGATCTCTTTCCGCTCGACCCGGGCAGGGTGAGTCCCCAAACCGCGCCCTGCTCGTATACTCGTGCATACAAGTTCCTCCGTGCTGGTAGGCCGCATGTGCAGCGGGTTCGGGCTAGATGAGTTTCACGCCGTCGTGGGCGCGTACGGCCGGTGGCGATGTCGCGTCCAGGGCGTCGAGCACCCGGATCGCGTACGCCTCGTCGGCGAGTTCGATGACCTCTTGGCGTGTGGCCCAGCGCAGTGCGCGGGTCTCGCTTCCGGTGGTGGGCGTGCCGTCGGCGGCGTCGCAGCGGAAGACCAGGGAGACGATCAGGCCCGTCATGTTCTTGTAGACGCCGGTCAGGGTCGCGGGAAGTGCGATCTTCAGGCCGGTTTCTTCGAGAACCTCGCGCCGAAGCGCCTCGGGGATGGTTTCCTCGCGTTCGAGGACTCCGCCCGGGGGCTCCCACTTGCCGTTGTCGCGCCGCTGGATCAGGAGGGCCCGGCCCTGTTCGTCCACGACGACCCCGGCGACGCTCACGGAGTGCGGACGGTCAGTGCTCACGTTCCTCGGCCCTCTCGGCTGGCTAGGCTCACCACCGTAGCAACAACACTCACCCACTCGTCTAGATATCTAAAGGAGTAAGCATGCCGACGCTACCGACCGGCGCCCTCGGTGATCTCGACCCCACGAGCGACCGCGCCGTCTTCCGGCAGATCGCCGACCAGCTCCGCGACGCCATCGACCGCGGCCGGTTCCGGGAAGGGGAGAAGCTGCCCTCCGAAGCCGAACTGGTCGAGCACTACGGCGTCTCGCGCATGACCGTCCGCAACTCCTTCTCCGTCCTCCAAGGCGAGGGCCTGGTCCACGCCGAGCACGGCAAGGGCGTGTTCGTACGAACCCGGCCGCCCGTGCGGCGACTCGCCTCCGACCGCTTCGCCCGCCGCCACCGCACCCAGGGGAAGTCCGCGTTCCTCGTCGAGGCCGACGCCGCTGGCGGACACCCCCAGGTGGACAGCCTGGAGGTCAAGGAGGAGAAGGCCAGCCAGGACATCTCCACCCGCCTCGGCTCCGTACGCCGCGTCCTCGCCCGGCACCGCCGCTACCTCCTCGACGGCCGCCCCGTCGAGTTCGCCACCTCCTACCTCCCCCTCGGCATCGCACGCGGTACACAGATCGCCGAGCCCAACCCCGGCCCCGGCGGCATCTACGCCCGCCTCGAAGAACTCGGCCACCACCTCGACCACTTCGAGGAGGAGATCCGCGCCCGGATGCCCTCCCCCACGGAAGTGAAGACCCTCCGGCTGGCACCCGGCGTACCCGTCATCCACCTGATCCGCACCGCCTACGACACCGAAGGCCGAGCCGTCGAAGTCTGCGACACCGTCATGGCAGCCGACGCATACGTCCTCAACTACCAACTCCCAGCCACCTGATGGCCCGACCAGCAGTGAACGGTGGCGCGCGAGGTCCCCTCTCCGAACTCGTCCCCCCACAGACATGCTCATATAGACGAGTGAGCAAGTTACGTGTCAGGTGGTCTCTCGTGCTGTGCTCGGCGCCGGGCCGCCTGCACCTGGATCCGGCTGGCGGGCCTCCATTGGGCGACGGCTGCCGCCAGCGGCAGCTCGACTGTTGGTCACATACGTTTCGCCCATGGAGGTGACTGGGCTGACGGTCCAAGCTGGCCGGACCAATGCTGGGTACGCCGTGTCTGTTGAGGACGGATCGGGCACGTCGCCCCTGATGTGGTCTGGACAACGACAAAGCCCCGGGCCGTTGGCCTGGGGCTTTTCTTTGGAGCGGGTGACGAGAATCGAACTCGCGCTCTGAGCTTGGGAAGCTCATGTTCTACCATTAAACTACACCCGCACGCGGAGCTGAAGATCGGCAACCGCAGTGCCGTCACTCTACCGCATCGCAGACCCCCGGCGTAGGAAGCCGTGGGGTCTTTCCGTTGTGGGGGTTGTCACGGGTGGCGGGAAGTGGGTGCGGGGTGCGGGAGTTGGGGCTTAGCGTGGCGGGGCGAGTGGCGCGCGTGGAGTGGTGAAGGGCATCGCCTAATGTGGGGGTTCGTCCGCATTTGTTGGGGAAGGGACCCGATGGATCTGATGGAGCGCACCGTCGTCCGTTGTGCCGAGGGGCATGTCTTCGCGACCACCTCGTTTCCGATGCAGCAGCTCGGGGCCGGGAGGATCGGGCCCGCGCGGCTCGTCCGGTGTCCGAGGTGTGCGCGGTTGCGGAGCGTCGTGCCGGTTGCCGTAGGGAAGTGATCGGGGAGCGCACGGGCGTCCGGTTCGGTGGGGTCCGTGCGCTCTGCGTATCCTCGGGGGGTGCTTCTCTCAGACAAGGACATCCGGGCCGAGATCGACGCCGGACGGGTGCGCATCGACCCGTTCGATGAATCCATGGTGCAGCCGTCGAGTATCGATGTGCGGCTCGACCGCTTCTTCCGGGTGTTCGAGAACCACCGGTATCCGCATATCGACCCCGCCGTGGAGCAGGCCGATCTGACCCGGACGGTGGAGCCGGAGGGGGACGAGGCGTTCATCCTGCACCCCGGGGAGTTCGTGCTGGCCTCCACGTACGAGGTCATCAGCCTGCCGGACGATCTGGCCTCCCGGCTGGAGGGGAAGAGCTCCCTCGGCCGGCTCGGTCTGGTGACGCATTCGACCGCCGGGTTCATCGACCCCGGGTTCTCCGGGCACGTCACGCTGGAGCTGTCGAATCTGGCGACGCTGCCGATCAAGCTCTGGCCGGGGATGAAGATCGGGCAGCTGTGTATGTTCCGGCTCAGCTCGCCCGCCGAGTTCCCGTACGGGAGCGAGCGGTACGGGTCGCGCTACCAGGGGCAGCGGGGGCCGACGGCCTCGCGGTCCTTCCAGAACTTCCACCGGACGCAGGTGTGACCATGGGTGCCGTACGCGAGAACCTGACCTACGAGACCTTCGGCACGGCGGTCCGCGAACTGGCGCAGAGCATCGCCGACGACGGCTTCGAGCCCGACATCGTGCTCTCCATCGCGCGCGGCGGGGTCTTCGTCGCCGGTGGGCTGGCCTACGCGCTGGACTGCAAGAACATTCATCTGGTGAATGTCGAGTTCTATACCGGGGTGGGCACCACCCTGGAGATGCCGGTGATGCTGGCGCCGGTGCCGAACGCGATCGACTTCTCCGACAAGAAGGTGCTCATCGCGGACGACGTCGCCGATACCGGCAAGACGCTGAAGCTGGTGCACGACTTCTGTCTCGACCATGTCGCCGAGGTCCGGTCCGCCGTGATCTACGAGAAGTCGCACTCCCTGGTGAAGTGCGAGTACGTCTGGAAGCGGACCGACGACTGGATCAACTTCCCGTGGTCCGTCGAGAAGCCCGTCGTACGGCGTGAAGGGCAGATCCTCGACTCCTGAGAGGGGAGCGGAAGGGCGGGGCGGTACGCCCCGCCCGGCTCAGATCGTGCCCAGCTTGATCAGTGACAGCAGGGCGAGGAGCTGGATCGCCGACGCGCCCAGCGCCTTCGGCCAGGGCAGGTCGTGCGACTTGCTCACCATCACCGTGAACAGCACCCCCGCCGCCAGCCAGGTCGCCCAGCCGAGGAGCTGGACGAACGAGTTCGTGCCGCCCAGGAAGAGGGCGAAGAAGAGCCTCGGCGCGTCCGTGACCGCCATGATCAGCATGGAGAGGCCCACGGTGGGCTGCCAGGCGCCGGTACCGCCGAACTGCCGGGCCAGGGTGTGCGTCACCGCGCCCAGGATCGTTCCGCCGATCACGAAGGCGACCGCCGTCATCAGGACCGCGGGCACCGCCGACGACAGCGTCGCGTTGATGACCTCGTCCCGCGGCTCGTCCAGGCCGAAGATCGCCAGCGCGCCGTAGAGCAGGGTGACCACCAGCGCCGGGCCCCAGACGGGGTAGTCCCGCATCTGGAGGAAGGTCTGCGCCGGTCGGGTGACGATTCCGGTCAGCAGCTGCTTCCAGTGCAGCCGCGGGCCCGCCGGGGCGGGCGCGCTGCCCGCCTGGTACGTGGCGCCCTGACCGTACGGGTCGTCGACCGTGAACGCCCGGGTGTGGCCCGGGTTGTCCGCCGCGTACGGATCGTGCTGCGGCTGCTGGTACTGCTGCTGATGGTGGTGCGGGGGCTGCTGCTGGTGCTGCGGGGGGTACTGGCGGCCCTGGTGCGGATCGCCGTAGTACTCCGGCTCCCCGTACGGGGGCTGCTGTCCCCCCTGGTAGCCGCCGCCCGCCTGGGGCCAGGGCTGCTGCTGCCCGTACTGCGGGGGCTGGCCCTGGGGAGGCCCCTGCGGCGCCCCTCGTGGGGGGCGCTGCTGCTGCGCGCGGTTGTCCCGGCCGCGTCCGATCCTGAATCCAGCCACGCTCTCGAACGTACCCCGTTCCGGCGGATCGCGACTCCACCGGGGGGACGAGACGGGCCCATTGCGGCGGAGCTGTGACATCCCTTAGGGGGACCCGGAGGGGAGAGCCCGAGTACGGAGAGAACGGAGAGAGGGGCCGGGGGGCGTACGCGATCCCCGGCCCCCGCCCTCCCGTACGCGCGCTGCTACTTCACCGGCTCCGGTTCCGGGGCGTCCTCCGGCTCCTCCCGCGGCTCCGGGTCCGACGGCGGCGTCTTCACCGAGTCGAGCAGCAGCTGGGCCACGTCCACCACCTGGAGCGATTCCTTGGCGGTGCCCGCGTTCTTCTTGCCGTTGACCGAGTCCGTCAGCATCACCAGGCAGAACGGGCAGGCGGTGGAGACGATGTCCGGGTTGACGGAGAGCGCCTCGTCGACCCGCTCCTCGTTGATCCGCTTGCCGATCCGCTCCTCCATCCACATCCGGGCGCCGCCCGCGCCGCAGCAGAAGCCGCGTTCCTTGTGGCGGTGCATCTCCTGCTGGCGCAGGCCCGGCACGGCCGACATGATCTCGCGCGGCGGGGTGTAGACCTTGTTGTGGCGGCCCAGGTAGCAGGGGTCGTGATACGTGATCAGGCCCTCGACCGGGGTCACCGGGATCAGCCTGCCCTCGTCGATGAGGTGCTGGAGCAGCTGGGTGTGGTGGATGACCTCGTACTCGCCGCCGAGCTGCGGGTACTCGTTGGCGATGGTGTTGAAGCAGTGCGGGCAGGTGGAGACGATCTTCTTGGCCGACTTGGGCTTCTTCGTCTCGGGCGCCTCGTCATCCTCGCCGAAGGCCATGTTCAGCATGGCCACGTTCTCCTGGCCGAGCTGCTGGAACAGCGGCTCGTTGCCCAGCCGGCGGGGTGAGTCGCCGGTGCACTTCTCCTCGCCGCCCATGATCGCGAACTTGACGCCCGCGATGTGCAGCAGTTCGGCGAACGCCTTGGTGGTCTTCTTCGCCCGGTCCTCCAGGGCTCCGGCGCAGCCGACCCAGTAGAGGTAGTCGACCTCGGTGAGGTCCTCCACGTCCCGGCCGACGATCGGGATCTCGAAGTCGACCTCCTTGGTCCACTCGACCCGCTGCTTCTTCGCCAGGCCCCAGGGGTTCCCCTTCTTCTCCAGGTTCTTGAGCATCGTGCCCGCCTCGGAGGGGAACGCGGACTCGATCATCACCTGGTAGCGGCGCATGTCGACGATGTGGTCGATGTGCTCGATGTCGACCGGGCACTGCTCGACACAGGCGCCGCAGGTGGTGCAGGACCACAGCACGTCGGGGTCGATGACGCCGTTCTCCTCCAGCGTCCCGATCAGCGGGCGCTCGGCCTCGGCGAGCGCGGCGGCGGGGACGTCCTTCAGGGCCTCGGCGGACGCCTGCTCCTCGCCTTCCATGTTCTTGCCGCCGCCCGCGAGCAGATAGGGCGCCTTGGCGTGGGCATGGTCCCGCAGGGACATGATCAGCAGCTTGGGGGAGAGCGGCTTGCCGGTGTTCCAGGCGGGGCACTGCGACTGGCAGCGGCCGCATTCGGTGCAGGTGGAGAAGTCGAGGATGCCCTTCCAGGAGAACTGCTCGACCTGCGAGACGCCGTAGACGTCGTCGTCGCCCGGGTCCTCGAAGTCGATCTCCTTGCCGCCGCTGGTCATCGGCTGGAGGGCGCCGAGGGCCGTCGCGCCGTCCGCGTTCCGCTTGAACCAGATATTGGGGAAGCCCAGGAAGCGGTGCCAGGCGACGCCCATATTGGTGTTGAGCGAGACGGTGATCATCCAGATCAGCGATGTGCCGATCTTGATCGCGGCGGTGAGGTAGATCAGGTTCTGGAGGGTGCCGGTGTCCAGCCCGTCGAAGGCGGCGACCAGGGGGTACGAGACGAAGTACGCGGCCTCGTAGCCGGTCACGCCGTGGATGGCGCCTTCGAGTCCGCGCAGGACGAGGATCGCCAGGCCGATGGTGAGGATCACGTACTCGACGAAGTACGCCTGCCATGCCTTGGAGCCGGTGAAGCGGGACTTGCGGCCCGCCCGGGAGGGCAGGTTCAGCAGCCGGATCGCGATCAGTACGAGGATGCCGACGACCGTCATCAGGCCGATGAACTCGGTGTACATCTCGAACGGGATCCAGCCGCCGATGACCGGCAGGATCCAGTCGGCCTCGAAGAGCTGGCCGTACGCCTGGAGCAGGGTCGGCGGCAGGGTGAGGAAGCCGATCGCGACGAACCAGTGGGCGAAACCGACGATGCCCCAGCGGTTCATCCGGGTATGCCCCAGGAACTCCTTCGCCAGGGTGATCGTGCGCTGCTTGGGGTCGTTGACCCGGCTGCCCGCGGGGACGGGCTGGCCGAGCCTGACGAAGCGGTAGATCTGCGCGACGGCTCGGGCGATGAGCGCGACGGCGACCACGGTCAGGACCAGCGACACGACGATCGCGGCGAGCTGCATTTCGGGCTCCTCGGGACTGCGAGGGGAGCGGTCCGGCACGACCGCACTACTAAGCGGTAACTTAATGGTTTCGGGCCGAGACTACCCACTTATGACGCCGCACTGTAGCCGCGCGGGCGGTGATCTGTATCGCTCAGGCTTGCCTCAGTCCCGGTGGGTGCGGTACGCGGGCTCCGCCTGGTCCGGGGGTCGTACGGACGGGCGGGGTACGGGGGCGGGGCCGGGCCCGGCGGCCGTACGGGCGGGTCGGCCGCGCCGGAGCACGGGGAGCGTGCGGGCCATGATCGCCAGATCGAGGCCGAGCCAGTGCTCCCGTACGTAGTACAGGTCCTGGACCGCCATCTCCTCCCACGGCAGCCCGGATCTGCCGCCGGTCTGCCAGAGTCCGGTCATTCCGGGGCGGACGGCGGTACGGGCCCGCTCGGCACCGGCCAGGATCCGGTCCGGGGGCAGTGGGCGCGGGCCCACCAGCGACATCTCGCCCCGGACGACATGCCAGAGCTGGGGCAGATGGTCCAGGTAGTGGCGGTGCAGCAGCCGTCCGGTCCGGGTGCCGGGGACGGTCCGGAGCATCAGCATCCGGAACGGCCGCCCGCCCGCGCCCGCCCGGGCCCCGCCGGTCAGGATCCGGCCGCGCGACGAGACGGCGACGGCGATCGCGAGCGCTGCCAGGGCGGGGGCGAGGAGCAGTAGAAGGAGTGAGGCGCCCAGGAGGTCGACGGCGCGCTTGGAGGGGGACATCGTTCTTCTCCCACCGGAGGGGCGGCCAGGAGGATTATGAGGAATGTTGGCTAATGGTGCCGTATGGGAGTTTTGTGAATTCCTCGGTTGACGACTGTGGCAGATCGGGGCCGTGGGGTGGAGGTGCCACGCCCGCCCGCGCCGCCCCTGCCCTGCCCCGTTGCCCGGCTCCCTGCTCGGCTCCCGGGTCGGGGTGCGGATAAGGGGCGGATAAAAGTTGAGTGGGCTCGACTCAGGTCTGTTGACTCCGGCAGAGGTGTGGGGCATCCTTGAGTCAGTTCCACTCAAGTAGTCAGCTGGAGGAATTGACATGGCACGTGCGGTCGGCATCGACCTGGGCACGACTAACTCCGTCGTCAGCGTTCTGGAGGGCGGCGAGCCCACCGTCATCACCAACGCCGAGGGAGCCCGGACCACGCCGTCCGTCGTCGCCTTTGCGAAGAACGGCGAGGTGCTGGTCGGCGAGGTCGCCAAGCGCCAGGCGGTCACCAACGTCGACCGGACGATCCGATCGGTCAAGCGCCACATGGGCACTGACTGGAAGATCGAGATCGACGGCAAGAACTTCAACCCGCAGCAGATGAGCGCCTTCATCCTGCAGAAGCTGAAGCGCGACGCCGAGGCGTACCTGGGCGAGAAGGTGGCCGACGCGGTCATCACCGTCCCGGCGTACTTCAACGACTCGGAGCGCCAGGCCACCAAGGAGGCCGGTGAGATCGCGGGCCTCAACGTCCTGCGTATCGTCAACGAGCCCACCGCGGCCGCCCTGGCGTACGGCCTGGACAAGGACGACCAGACGATCCTCGTCTTCGACCTCGGCGGCGGCACCTTCGACGTGTCCCTGCTGGAGATCGGTGACGGCGTCGTCGAGGTGAAGGCCACCAACGGCGACAACCACCTCGGTGGTGACGACTGGGACCAGCGCGTCGTCGACTACCTGGTCAAGCAGTTCCAGAACGGCCACGGCGTCGACCTCGGCAAGGACAAGATGGCGCTCCAGCGCCTCCGTGAGGCCGCCGAGAAGGCCAAGATCGAGCTGTCGTCGTCCACCGAGACCACGATCAACCTGCCCTACATCACGGCCTCCGCCGAAGGCCCGCTGCACCTGGACGAGAAGCTCACGCGCGCCCAGTTCCAGCAGCTCACCTCGGATCTGCTGGACCGCTGCAAGACCCCGTTCCACAACGTGATCAAGGACGCGGGCATCGCCCTCTCCGAGATCGACCACGTGGTCCTGGTCGGCGGTTCCACCCGGATGCCCGCGGTCGCCGAGCTGGTCAAGGAGCTGACCGGCGGCAAGGAGGCCAACAAGGGTGTGAACCCGGACGAGGTCGTCGCCATCGGCGCCTCCCTCCAGGCCGGTGTCCTCAAGGGCGAGGTCAAGGACGTCCTGCTGCTCGACGTCACCCCGCTGTCCCTCGGTATCGAGACCAAGGGCGGCATCATGACCAAGCTGATCGAGCGGAACACCACGATCCCGACCCGCCGCTCCGAGATCTTCACCACGGCCGAGGACAACCAGCCGTCCGTGCAGATCCAGGTCTACCAGGGCGAGCGCGAGATCGCGGCGTACAACAAGAAGCTCGGCATGTTCGAGCTGACCGGGCTGCCCCCGGCGCCGCGGAACGTCCCGCAGATCGAGGTCTCCTTCGACATCGACGCCAACGGCATCATGCACGTGACCGCCAAGGACCTGGGCACGGGCAAGGAGCAGAAGATGACCGTCACCGGCGGCTCTTCGCTGCCGAAGGACGAGGTCGACCGGATGCGCCAGGAGGCGGAGCAGTACGCGGAGGAGGACCACCGCCGCCGCGAGTCCGCCGAGAGCCGCAACCAGGGTGAGCAGCTCGTCTACCAGACCGAGAAGTTCCTCAAGGACAACGAGGACAAGGTCCCGGGCGAGGTGAAGACCGAGGTCGAGACGGCCGTCACCGAGCTGAAGGAGAAGCTCAAGGGCGAGGACGGCGCCGAGATCCGTACGGCGACGGAGAAGCTGGCCGCCGTCTCCCAGAAGCTCGGCCAGGCGATGTACGCCGACGCGCAGGCCCAGCAGGCCGGCGCGGCCGACGGCGCCCCGCAGGGCGACGCCGGTCAGGCCAAGGCCGACGACGACGTCGTCGACGCCGAGATCGTCGACGACGAGAAGCCCAAGGACGGTGCCGCGTGACGGAGGAGACCCCGGGCTTCGACGAGAAGCCCGACGTCCCCTCCGGCGCCACCGACGACGCCGCCGCCGAGACCGCCGCGCCCTCCGAGAAGGAGGGCCCGGCGGCCCCGGCAGGGGACGCGGAGAAGACCGCGGGCCTGACGGCCGAGCTGGACCAGGCGCGTTCGGCGCTCAACGAGCGCACCGCCGACCTCCAGCGGCTCCAGGCCGAGTACCAGAACTACCGCCGCCGGGTGGAGCGGGACCGCGTCACGGTCAAGGAGATCGCCACGGCGACCCTCCTGTCCGAGCTGCTGCCCGTGCTGGACGACATCGGCCGCGCCCGGGACCACGGGGAGCTGGTCGGCGGATTCAAGTCCGTCGCCGAGTCCCTGGAGACCGCGGTCGCCAAGATGGGCCTCCAGCAGTTCGGCAAGGAGGGCGAGCCCTTCGACCCGACGATCCACGAGGCGCTGATGCACAGCTACGCGCCGGATGTCACCGAGACGACGTGCGTCGCGGTGCTCCAGCCGGGGTATCGCATCGGCGAGCGGACCATCCGCCCCGCGCGGGTGGCCGTCGCCGAGCCCCAGCCGGGCGCCGGGCCCGCCGCCAAGGAGGGCGACGAGTCCGACGGCGGCGAGGAGACCGGTGGCCGCGAGGCCGACGGTGAGGAGAGCGGTGGCCCGGACAAGGGCTGACGCACAGGAAGGCGTACGCGTACGGAGCGTGCGCGGCACCGCCCGGGAGGAGGGACGTCGATGAGCACGAAGGACTTCGTCGAGAAGGACTACTACAAGGTCCTCGGCGTCCCCAAGGACGCCACCGAGGCCGAGATCAAGAAGGCGTACCGGAAACTCGCCCGCGAGTACCACCCGGACGCCAACAAGGGCGACACCAAGGCGGAGGAGCGCTTCAAGGAGATCTCCGAGGCCAATGACGTACTCGGCGACCCCAAGCGGCGCAAGGAGTACGACGAGGCGCGCGCCCTCTTCGGCAACGGCGGCTTCCGGGCCGGCGGCCCCGGCGGTCCCGGCGGCGGCAGCTTCAACTTCGACCTGGGCGACCTCTTCGGAGGCGCCCAGGGCGGAGGGCAGGGCGGCGGCGCCGGGGGCTTCGGCGGCGGTCTCGGCGATGTGTTCGGCGGGCTGTTCAACCGGGGTGCCGGTACCGGTACCGGCACCCGGGTCCAGCCCCGCCGGGGCCAGGACATCGAGTCCGAGGTGACGCTCAGCTTCACCGAGGCCGTCGACGGGGCCACGGTCCCGCTGCGGATGTCCAGCTCGGCGCCGTGCAAGGCGTGTTCGGGCACCGGCGACAAGAACGGCAACCCCCGGGTCTGCCCGACCTGTGTCGGCACCGGACAGGTCTCGCGCGGCGGCAGCGGCTCCTTCTCCCTCACCGATCCCTGTGTCGACTGCAAGGGCCGCGGGCTGATCGCCCAGGACGCCTGCGAGGCGTGCAAGGGCAGCGGGCGGGCCCGCTCCTCGCGCACCATGCAGGTCCGGATCCCGCCGGGCGTCTCCGACGGCCAGCGGATCCGGCTGCGCGGCAAGGGCGCCCCGGGCGAGCGCGGCGGCCCGGCCGGTGACCTCTATGTCGTCGTCCATGTCGGCGAGCACCCGGTGTTCGGCCGCCGCGGCGACAATCTGACGGTCACCGTGCCCGTCACCTTCGCCGAGGCCGTCCTCGGCGGCGAGGTGAAGGTGCCGGTGCTCGGCGGTCCGCCGGTCACCCTCAAACTGCCGCCCGGCACGCCCAACGGGCGTACGATGCGGGCCCGCGGCAAGGGAGCGGTCCGCAAGGACGGCACCCGCGGCGATCTGCTGGTCACCGTCGAGGTCGCGGTGCCGAGGGATCTGAGCGGCAAGGCGAAGGAAGCGCTGGCGGCCTATCGCGAGGCCACCGCGGACGAGGACCCCAGGGCCGAGCTGTTCGAGGCCGCGAAGGGAGCATGAGGACGATGGACGGAAGGCGCCGCAATCCCTACGAACTGACCGACGAGTCCCCGGTGTACGTGATCTCGGTGGCGGCCCAGCTCTCCGGGCTGCACCCGCAGACGCTCCGGCAGTACGACCGGCTGGGCCTGGTCTCCCCCGACCGTACGGCGGGCCGGGGGCGGCGCTACTCCGCCCGGGACATCGAACTGCTCCGGACCGTGCAGGCGCTCTCCCAGGACGAGGGCATCAACCTCGCCGGGATCAAGCGCATCATCGAACTGGAGAACCAGGTCGCGGCGTTGCAGTCCCGGGTGGCCGAGCTGTCGGCGGCGGTCGAGGGAGCGGCGGCGGCGATGCGGCAGCGCGAGTCGCAGGTCCATGCCTCGTACCGACGCGATCTGGTGCCGTACCAGGACGTCCAGCAGGCCGGCGCGCTGGTGGTGTGGCGCCCCAAGCGGGGCGGCGAGTAGCCGCTTTCGCGCCTCGGCCGGCGGTCGGGTGAATCCTTCCGTGTCCCCGTGCGGGCGCTCCCCGGAGCGCCGGTCCGGGGATACGGCCGTTTGCGGGGCGGGTTGCCGCTGCGAATCGATAACCTCGGGGGCGTACGCCTCCGGGCGCGCGCGAGCCGGTACGCGCCCCGCCGGGGGGCGCGTCCGGGCTCTCCCGGGTACCGCGAAACCGGGGCGAATGCGCCCGTCCGCGCCCCCGGACTCCGTTGTGTCCGGATCTTTTCCCCGGGCCCCCGCCCGTACCGCCGGTACGTCAGCCGCCCGAAGGTCCCGGCCCGCCCGGGCTCCCCGGCGCCCCCGGGGCCGGTGGATGGGGCGGTGCCGTGGTCTGGGTCTCGTGCGCCAGGATCCCCGACTGGGCGATCAGATAGCCCAGCTGGGTCCGGCTGCCGCTGCCCAGGGACGAGCCCAGCTTGGCGATATGGGCCCGGCAGGTGCGGACGTTCATTCCGAGGCGGCGGGCGATCGCCTCGTCCACATGCCCTTCGACCAGCAGTTTCGCGATGGACCGCTGGACGCCGGTGACCCCGTTGAGATCGGGTCCGTAGGAGATCGGCTCGTCCCAGGGCAGTCCGTGCAGCCAGAACTGCTCGAAGACGCCGACCAGATAGTCGACGATCCCCTTGTGCCGCAGCTCCAGGGCGAAGAGCCGGTCGCTGCTGGCGGGGATGAAGGCGACCTTGCGGTCCACGACGATCAGCCGGTCGATGATCTCCTCCAGCGTGCGGACCTCCACCCCGGACGGGCCGACCTTCTCCATATAGGAGAGGGTGGCGGGGTGGTGCCGGGCCGTGTGCTGGTAGAGGGTCCGCATCCGGACCCCGCGTTCGATCAGCGGCTGGACGCGGCGCAGGGCCTTCTCCAGGGAGTGCGGCTGGCGGCCGCTGCCCGGCTGGACTGTGAGAAGCTCCTCCGTGCAGTCGGCGGTGACCTGGTCCAGGGTCGAGTTGATGCGGTTGAGGCCCTCGAGGACGGTGATGCCGTCCGGCACGGATGTCGACTGGGCCGTGATCGACAGAAAGGGTTCGAGGGCGTCGGTGAGGGCGACGGCCCGCCGGCGGCGGTCCTGGATCTCCCTCTCGATCGGGTGAATCAGTTGTGCCAGTGCCGTGGTCGGGGCAACCGGTCGGAGCCACTGGGCGTCATATGGGTCCGGATCGAGTAGGGCGAGGTCGAAGAGACAGGGTGTGGACTCGGCCTCCAGCCGGGACAGGCGTCCGGTTCTCAGGGCCGTGATGTAAAGACTCTTTCCCGCCTCGCACAACTTGCCGTCTGAGTGAGGGTGTCCGAGTTCGCCCCCATGAGACGTCATATGTACCCCCTCATGTTCCTGCATTACAGGAACATGATGCCTGCCGTCGCTGGTGCAAGCGTTCGGAGTGAGACATCGTCTTATGCGCGGGGGAGGAGGAATGATCAAATGAGGTGGAGATCACCCATGTCTAGGACGCTACGTGCGCTATGTGCTCTTGCCTTGGCGGGCGCCGCGCTGGGTGCGGCCGCATCCGTCGGCGAACCCTCCTGGGAGCGCGTCCCCGTCGCCGTTTCGGTGGCGGACCAGGGTGAGCCCTCGTGGGAGGCCGTAGGACCGTTCGCGGCAGCGGGCGAGCCTTCCTGGGAACTCACCACCGCACCCGCTTCCGAAGGTGCGGACGCATGACCGTTCCACCGGACGACCGGTCCTTCCGGCGCGAGATGGCCACGGCCTACCGCTCCGGGTGGCACTTCATCGATCTCGTCACGGCCATTCCCCACCGCGGCGATTCGTTGATGGTCACCCTGTTCGGCGAGCCCATCGTCGTGGCCCGCGAAGAGGACGAGGACGTACGCGCGTATCGCTGCCTCCGGCGGCCGAGGGGTGCGCCGTAGCCGGTCCGCTGCGCCATCCGCTACGGAATGATCTTTGTCAATCTCGACCAGCGTGACCACCAGCTGGCCGACCCGGATACGAACACCACTCGAGCCACCCCCCGCAGTGCCTGAGCGATTCCCCCGTCGTAACAGATCGCTCCGGCACTTCCCCCACACAGCGGCGCCATCGCGGACCTGAAACGCGATGGCGCCGCTGTGCTTCCACATTCGGACTGAGGAATTCCGGATGTGTATATCCAGATACGCCTTTTCCGCCGCGCGGGCGGTCTGTGCGGGCGATCCGTGCGGGCGGCGCTTCCCGTACGTCAGGCGCGGCCCAGGGCCCGTTCGACCGCGATCTCGATCACGACCCGGTCCGGATTGGGCTTGGGCGTCCGGCCGTACCGCTCCGCGTACCGCGCCACCGCGTCCGCCACCACCTCCGGCTCGGTCCGCACCCGGGCCCGGCCCTCCAGCGTCGCCCAGCGCCCCCGGTCGAACTGGCAGACGGAGACCCGGGCGCCCGGCTCCGTCCCGGCCGCCGCGAGTACGTTGGCGACCTTGCGGCTGCCCTTGTTGGTGATGATCCGCGCGATCCCCGCCCCGGGATCGAAGGTCACCCCCACCGGCACGACATGCGGTGACCCGTCCCGGCGCAGGGTCGTCAGGGTGCACAGCTGGTGCTCGCGCCAGAACGCCAGGTAGCCGGGGGTCAGCTCGCTCAGCTCGGTGATCGCCATGCGCCTCAGCCTAATCCGGCCCCGTTACGGCCCCGATTCTGTTGAGCGATGCCCTTGAGTGGAATAGACTCAACTTTGTGCAGGTTGATTGAGTCAGATTCTGAGCCAGAGTTTCCGAGCCGACCTGCGAGGAGGAGTAACCGCACGTGGACGCCGAGCTGACCAACAAGAGCCGGGAAGCCCTCAACGCCGCCACCAGCCGGGCGGTGTCGGCGGGCCATCCCGATCTGACCCCCGCGCATCTGCTGTTGGCTCTGCTGGCGGGGTCCGACAACGAGAACATCATCGATCTGCTGGCGGCCGTCGAGGCCGACCAGGCCGCCGTCCGCGGCGGCGCCGAGCGGATCCTCGGCGGGCTGCCGAGCGTCGCCGGTTCCACGGTCGCGCCGCCCCAGCCCAACCGGGAGTTCCTCGCCGTCCTCGCCGACGCGGGCGAGCGGGCGAAGGAGCTGGGCGACGAGTTCCTCTCCACCGAGCATCTGCTGATCGGGACCGCCGCGAAGGGCGGCCGGGCCGGTGAGGTGCTGGCCGGACAGGGCGCGACCGCGAAGAAGCTGCTGGCCGCGTTCTCGGCCGCGCGCGGCGGGCGCCGGGTGACCACTGCCGACCCCGAGGGGCAGTACAAGGCGCTGGAGAAGTTCGGTACGGACTTCACCGCCGCCGCCCGTGAGGGCAGGCTCGACCCGGTCATCGGCCGGGACCAGGAGATCCGCCGGGTGGTCCAGGTGCTGTCCCGCCGGACCAAGAACAACCCCGTCCTCATCGGCGAGCCCGGCGTCGGCAAGACCGCCGTGGTGGAGGGGCTGGCGCAGCGGATCGTCAAGGGCGACGTCCCCGAGTCCCTGAAGAACAAGCGGCTGGTCTCCCTCGACCTGGGCGCGATGGTCGCCGGGGCCAAGTACCGGGGCGAGTTCGAGGAGCGGCTGAAGACCGTGCTCTCCGAGATCAAGGAGAGCGACGGCCGGATCATCACCTTCATCGACGAGCTGCACACCGTGGTCGGCGCGGGCGCGGGCGGCGACTCCGCGATGGACGCGGGCAATATGCTCAAGCCGATGCTGGCCCGCGGCGAGCTGCGGATGGTCGGCGCGACGACCCTCGACGAGTACCGCGAGCGGATCGAGAAGGACCCGGCGCTGGAGCGCCGCTTCCAGCAGGTGCTGGTGGCCGAGCCGACCGTCGAGGACACCATCGCCATCCTCCGCGGCCTCAAGGGCCGTTACGAGGCCCATCACAAGGTCCAGATCGCCGACGCGGCGCTGGTCGCCGCGGCCTCCCTCTCGGACCGCTACATCACCTCCCGCTTCCTCCCGGACAAGGCCATCGACCTGGTCGACGAGGCCGCGTCCCGGCTCCGGATGGAGATCGACTCCTCCCCGGTCGAGATCGACGAGCTCCAGCGCGCCGTCGACCGGCTGCTGATGGAGGAGATGGCCCTCAAGAACGAGTCGGACGCCGGGTCCCGCCAGCGTCTTGAGAAGCTCCGCCGGGATCTGGCCGACAAGGAGGAGGAGCTGCGGGGTCTGACCGCCCGCTGGGAGAAGGAGAAGCAGGGCCTGAACCGGGTCGGCGAGCTGAAGACCCGGCTGGACGAGGTCCGCGGCCGGGCCGAGCGGGCCCAGCGGGACGGCGACTTCGACGCCGCGTCCAAGCTGCTGTACGGGGAGATCCCGGCACTGGAGCGGGAGCTGGCCGAGGCGTCCGAGGCCGAGGCGGAGGCCCGTACCGACACCATGGTCAAGGAGGAGGTCGGCTCCGACGACATCGCGGACGTCGTGGGCTCCTGGACCGGGATCCCGGCCGGGCGGCTGCTGGAGGGCGAGACGCGGAAGCTGCTGCGGATGGAGGAGGAGCTGGGGCGGCGGCTGATCGGCCAGTCCGAGGCCGTCCGGGCGGTCTCCGACGCGGTGCGCAGGACCCGGGCCGGGATCGCCGACCCGGACCGGCCCACGGGCTCCTTCCTCTTCCTCGGCCCGACGGGTGTCGGCAAGACGGAGCTGGCGAAGGCGCTGGCGGACTTCCTCTTCGACGACGAGCGGGCCATGGTCCGGATCGACATGTCCGAGTACGGCGAGAAGCACAGCGTCGCCCGGCTGGTCGGGGCGCCCCCCGGCTATGTCGGCTACGAGGAGGGCGGCCAGCTCACCGAGGCCGTCCGGCGGCGCCCGTACAGCGTCGTCCTGCTGGACGAGGTGGAGAAGGCGCATCCTGAGGTTTTTGATGTTCTGCTCCAGGTGCTGGACGACGGCCGGCTCACCGACGGACAGGGCCGGACGGTCGACTTCCGGAACACCATCCTGATTCTGACGTCCAACCTGGGCAGCCAGTATCTGGTCGAGCCGCTGACCTCGGCGGAGGAGAAGAAGCAGCGGGTCCTGGAGGTGGTCAGGTCCTCCTTCAAGCCCGAGTTCCTCAACCGGCTGGACGATCTGGTGGTCTTCTCGGCCCTCGACCGGGACGAGCTGCGGCGGATCGCGGAGCTCCAGATCGGCCGGCTGGCGCGGCGGCTCGCGGAGCGCAGGCTCACCCTGGACATCACGCCCGCCGCGCTGGACTGGCTCGCCGACGAGGGCAACGACCCGGCGTACGGTGCCCGTCCGCTGCGGCGGCTGGTGCAGACCGCGATCGGCGACCGGCTGGCCCGGGAGATCCTGGCGGGCGAGGTCGGCGACGGCGACACCGTACGGGTGGACCGGTTCGAGGACGGTCTGATCGTGGGCCGGGCGGAGACGCCTGAGCCTGAGACCGCGGTGGAGTCGGAGACCGAGGCGGGCTGAGCCGTACGGCTCCGGGGGCGTACGGGCCCGGCGGCGTACGGTTCCGGGGCGGTCCGGGCCGTACGTCCGCCCCGGCTCCGCCCCGCCCGGCCCCCGGGCCCGGAGGGGGGTTGCGGTTCCCGCCCCGTGATGGGGGAGGATGGCGGCATCCGTACGAAGGGAAAAACAGGGTGACCATCGATCCGTCCTCGATTCCGAATTTCGGGGGCCAGCCCCAGCCCCAGGCCGCGGGCCCGGCGGGCCCCGTCGTTCCCGACCAGGACCTCGTCAAGCAGCTCCTCGAACAGATGGAGCTGAAGTACGTCATCGACGACGAGGGCGACCTCGCCGCGCCGTGGGAGGAATTCCGTACGTACTTCATGTTCCGCGGCGAGAAGGAGCAGCAGGTCTTCTCGGTCCGTACGTTCTACGACCGTCCGCTGGACGTCGAGGAGCGCAACCGGATCCTGGAGAAGATCGACGACTGGAACCGCCGCACCCTGTGGCCCAAGGTCTACACCCACCTCCACGAGGACGAGGAGGGCGGCGCGTCCGTCCGGCTGATCGGCGAGGCGCAGATGCTGATCGGGATGGGCGTCAACCTCGACCACTTCGTCTCCTCCACCGTGAGCTGGGTCCAGGCGTCGATGGAGTTCGACAACTGGTTCTCCACGGAGATGGGCCTCAAGCCCGCGAGCGACGAGGACGCCGGGTCCGACGAGGCGTGACGGTCCGGGACGGCCGGCCGGCGGCGGTCCGCCCGGCGCCCCGCGCGCCTCAGAGCGCGATCGGCGACAGCGTCAGCAGATACGTCCCGTAGCCGAACGAGAGCCCGGCCAGGGCGGCGATCACCACGATCGCCGACCTCGGCCGGGCTTTCGTCAGTGCCAGCGCCAGCGGCAGCAGCAGCGGGAACGCGGGCAGCAGGAACCGCGGCTTGGACTCGAAGAAGCCGGAGCCGCCGACCGTGATCAGTACCAGGACCGCGGTGTACACCAGCAGGGCGGCGGGCGGCCTGCCCAGCACGAACAGCACGAACAGGACCACGGCGGCGAGGACGACCAGCAGCGCCGTGGTGAGCGGCAGTACGGCGGGCCGCAGCACGATGTCCCGGACGACGCGCGCCGAACCGGCGCCGAAGTCGAAGGTGGAGGTCCAGCCGCGCTGGACGGCGAAGTAGCCGCCGAGCGGATCACCGGTACGGAACCCCACCCACAGCACATAGCCGCACCAGCCGGCCGGGGCGAGCGCGGCGGCGGCCCAGAGCCGGGGATCGCGGCGATTCCCGGGCCGCCCGGATTCGGCTGTGTTTCCGGGGGTCCCGAGGGTGCCGGGGGTGCTGGGGGTCCCGGGGTTCCCGGACCGCTCCGGGAGCGTACGGCCCCGGGCACCGCCCCGGACGATCTCGTACCCGACGACCCAGAGCACCGCCGCGACCACGGCGATCCCGTTGGGCCGCGACAGACCCGCGAGAACCGCCAGGCCACCGGCCCACAACCAGCGGCGGGTCAGCAGCGCGTACAGCGTCCAGGCGGCGAAGGCGGTCAACAGGGGCTCGGTGTACGCCATCGTCAGCACCACCGAATGCGGCAGCAGCCCCCAGAGCAGTACCAGCAGCGTCGCCGCCCGGCGGCCGTACAGCCGCTCGCCCACCGCGTAGATCCCGCCCGCCGCGACCAGCGCCGCCGACCAGGAGACCAGCAGGCCCAGCGTGCCGCTCGTCACGTCCGGTACCAGCGCCGACAGCCCCCGTACCAGCGCCGGATAGAGCGGGAAGAAGGCCAGATCGCTCTGGACCGCGCCCGGCCAGTTCAGTACCCGGCCGTAGCCGTGCTCGGCGATCAGCATGTACCAGTCGGCGTCCCACGCCCGGCCGAGGATCGCCCTCGGCCGCCGCCCGATGTGCTCCGCCCAGCCGCCCATCAGCAGCAGCCCGGTCAGCCGCGCGACCGCGAACAGCCCGACGGCGGGCGCCGCGCGGCGCAGAAGCCGCGTGACGGCGTCCAGTTGACGGGGGTTGTGCCGGGTGGCGGGCGCCGCGGTCTCGTCGAAGGTGCTCTCGGCGGACAGGGGGACACCTCCGGGCGCGGTTCGTCTCTCCGGGACAACATGCGGTCCGCGCCGGAACAGTGCGAGCGTTGCTGCGGCGACACGCCCGTACGCCCCGCCCCCGCCACCCTTTCGGCGCAGCCGCCCCCTTTTGGCCCCGGGCCGCACCCGGCGACCTGATGTCGTTCGCGGTCTGCGGACCGGTGGGTGGCTGGTCGCGCAGTTCCGCCCCCTATGCCTTCGGCAATGGGGGGGACCCCCAGCGCCTTGGCCCTCCCGGGGCACCGCCCGTGCCGTCTGTCCTGCCGGGCTGGTGTGTCTCTCGCACCCGCGGCCCGGTGGGTGGCTGGTCGCGCAGTTCCCCGCGCCCCTAAATGCTCTCCCCGCCCCGTTCCTCGGGAAGGGTGCCCGCCTTCCTACGAGGGCGACGAGGAGGGCGACCAGGGGCGCGGGGAACTGCGCGACAAGCCGACCGCGGTCCGCGGGCGGCGGAACAGCTTCCGTGGCAGACGGGTCCCCGTACCGGTGGAGGGCCCCCTCAGCGGGAGGCGGAGGCGCGCGCATCGAGGTCTGACAGCAGCCCTTGAAATCAGATTGTGATCTGAGTAAGCTCTGATTATGTCTACCGTGCGTGTGACAGCCGAAACGGAATCCGTCTCCTTCACCGATCTCTCCCGCAACCCCAGAGGTGTCGCGGCCAGGGCTGCCGCCCTGGGGTCGCTTCGGGTCACTCATCGGGACGCTCCGGACATGGTGCTGACCACGGCGGTACGCGCGGAGGGCGCGGAGGAGAATCTGACCACCGCCTCGCGACTCTTCCTCGCCTTGATGAAGCAGGACGACGGTGCCAGGGCGCTCCTCCTCGCGCTGCCCGAGGTGTTCCCCTGGGCGCGGCACTTGGACGCGGAGGAGGTTCGGGCCTTCACCGTCGAGCTTCTCGGAGCGCTGTCGGACGCCGCCGAACTAGGGGCGGGAGAGGCTGTGCACCGCGCGATCGTCTCCTGGCGTGCCACGGCTCGCATCAACGCCGATCCCGAACAGGTCAGGGAAGCGCTGCGTCCGCTCGACGGTGATGATCTCGGTCAGGTCGAGGTGCGTGGGTGAGCCCGAAGAAAGGAGACCGAGTCAGCGTTCCGCCCCTCGACGGATGGAGTGTCGTCTTCGGGACCACGGAGGCGGTGACGGGCTGGGAGGAACTGTGCCGCGTGGCACTGCCGAGCGCGCATCGCTGTCTGGACGCGCTCCGAAGTGACCCCCTGACCCGGTCCAACTGGAATCGTCAGCATCAGTTGCGCGGCAGACACGCCACCAAAGCGTGGAAGGGATCCGACCTGGAGCAGTGGGAGTACGAGGTCACCAGCGGTGGCCGAGTGCGCTATCTGGTCAGTGTGGAGACTTCCACCGTGATCCTCGTCTACGCCTCTCCCCGGCATCCCAAAGACACCGAATGAGCTGCGGGGCGTGTCGCGGATCGGGTCCTCGGTCGGGTCCCGATCCCGCAACTCGGCAGTCGTTTCTCTGAGCGCTCCGGCGGCTAGACCGACCGCTTGAGGCGGTTCAACGCCTCTTCCAGCACACCCTCCCGCTTGCAGAAGGCGAAGCGGACGAAGGGTGCCCCGCGTGCCGGGTCGTCGTAGAAGACCGCGTTGGGGATCGCGACCACCCCCCGCCGGGCGGGCAGTTCGCGGCAGAACGTGAAGCCGTCCGTCTCGCCGAGCGGTCTGATGTCGGCGGTGACGAAGTAGGTGCCCGCCGGCCGGTGGACGCCGAAGCCCGCCTCCGCGAGTCCCGTCGTGAGGAGGTCGCGGCGGGCGCGCAGGGAGTCGCGGAGTTCGTCGTAGTAGGAGTCCGGCAGCCGCAGGGCCTCCGCGATCGCGTACTGGAAGGGGCCCGCGGAGACGTAGGTGAGGAACTGTTTCGTGGTGCGGACCGCGGTGATCAGGGGGGCCGTCGCGGTGATCCAGCCGACCTTCCAGCCGGTGAGGGAGAAGGTCTTGCCGGCGCTGGAGATGGTGACGGTCCGGTCGCGCATGCCGGGGAAGCCCGCGATGGGGTGGTGTTCGCCGTCGAAGACGAGGTGTTCGTAGACCTCGTCGGTGACCACGAGGAGGTCGCGTTCGACGGCGAGTTCGGCGATGGCGGCGAGTTCGGCGCGGTCGAGAACCGTACCGGTGGGGTTGTGGGGGGTGTTGAGGAGCAGGAGGCGGGTGCGGTCGGTGACGGCGGCCCGGAGTTCGTCGAGGTCGAGGTGGTACGTACCGTCGCGCGGCCGGAGGGTGACGGGGACCCGCCGTCCGCCCGCCATGGCGACGCAGGCGGCGTACGAGTCGTAGTAGGGCTCCAGGGCGATCACCTCGTCCCCGGGTTCGACCAGGGCGAGCAGAGCCGCGGCGATGGCCTCGGTGGCGCCCGCGGTGACCAGGACCTCGGTATCGGGGTCGTGGCGGAGGCCGTAGCGGCGGAGCTGGTGGTCGGCGATCGCCTGCCGCAGTTCGGGGACGCCGGGGCCCGGCGGGTACTGGTTGCCGCGGCCGTCGCGGATGGCGCGTACGGCCGCCTCGCGGACGGATTCGGGGCCGTCGGTGTCGGGGAAGCCCTGGCCCAGGTTGATCGCGCCGGTCTCGGCGGCCAGTGCCGACATCTCGGCGAAGATCGTGGTTCCGAAGCCCGCGAGGCCGCGGTTGAGGAGGGGGCGGGCCGCCGGGCCCGGCGCCGGTTCCGGTGTGGGTTCGTCCATGGTCGGCATGCGGTCATCCTGGGGCGAAGCTCTGGACTTGCTCAAGTCTGCTTTCACGCGCGACGGGGCGGGGCATCCCCCGGTTGAGGAGAAGCTCGGAAGGAATGGTGAACGTCGTGGGGGTAGTCCTGGTGGCCGGGGTCGTGGCCCTGGTGGTGGTGGGCTGGTTCGTGCGGATGGCCGTGCTCAAGCGGGGCAACACCCGCCCGGCCGGGCGTAAGGCCCGGTCGAACGGTGGCGACGGCGGCGGTGGCTGGCTCGGCAGCGGGGACTCAGGACACAGCTGTGGCGGCGGGGGCGGCTGCGGCGGTGGGGGCGGGGGCGACTGAGCCCGCGGGGGCCGGGTCGGGGGGCCCGGCCCGGGGGTTACGGATCCGGCTCGGGCCCGGCCCGGGGCCGGGGGCGTAGCGGACGACCGATCGACCAGGGGGACCTGACGGCGGAAGCGGCTGACACGGGGCAGCCGATCCGCGACCCGGAGGCACCTGGCGGGGGGAACGGCTCTCCCGCCAGGTGCCGAAGTCGTTCCGGCGGGGCGGGCGTTGGCGGCCGGGGATCCCGCCGGGCGGGCGGCGGGGTGCCGGAAGGTTACCGTCATTCGATACTACGTGCGGATTTTCTTGAACAGGTGAACCGCAGGGACACCCAGGGGATGGAAACCCCGCCAACTTGGGTAAAAACGCTGTGAGCCCCGCGTACTTCGTGATTCCGTTGACGCTGGAACCTGTTGGAACCGTCCAGCCTCCGGGCCGGCGCCCGGGCCCGATCAGGCGTGTCCCTTCCCTTCCGCCCCTGCCGCCCAGGGCGCCTTCAGGTCCCCATGACCACCGCCGAAGCGTGTTTGCGGAGCCCACCCATGCTCACGACCCTCCATACCGCCTACACCGATACCCGAGCCGATGACCTCGCCTGGGCACTCGGCCGGGAGCCCCTTCCCGCCCTCGCCGTGCTCGATCTCGAACTCGCCGGGGCCAAACTCCAGCTCAGGCTGCTCGGCGCCTCCCATCAGGTGCTGCTGGAGGAGGAGCAGGGCACCTGCTCCGAGACCGTGGCCTGTATGCCGGGCAGCAGAACCCCGCTCCCGCTGGGCGTCTCCGAGCGGCTGGGCGCCTGGGAGTACGAGTTCGCCGCCCGGGTCGAGACGCTCTCGGAGGGGTCGTTCGCCGGGCGCGCGCAAGAGCTGCTCGCCCTGGTCGCCGACCATCCGAACTCGCTCGCCGGAACGTTTCCCGGAGATCCGAACGCCTTTACGGCGATGATGGCCCAGCGGCTCGGCCGCCAGGTCCTCTGGCGTACCTGGCACGCCTATCCGCAGGAGGGCAGGCTCGTGGTGACCCGGACCCGGGTGGGTGTGCCGGTCCGGGGCGCGAAGGCGGCCTGCTGTCCGGAGCAGGTGCTGTTGTAGTCGCGGGCGGGTAGTCGCGGGCGCGTTTACCGGATGACCCGGGGGCGCGTACAGGGGGCGGACTGCGTTCGCACTACGGATCCACACGTGTGGGTGACAAACCGTAGGTGAATCGCGACGTAGCGTTACTGCATGGTGATCGACCGGCCCCCTCAACTGTCCCCGCCGCCACCGGCCGTGCTGCCGCTGCCGGTGCGTCCGGACGCGGGCCGGTTCCTGGTGCTGCTGGGCGTCTTCGTCTGCGCCGCCTGCGGATTGGTGTACGAGCTGGAGCTGGTGGCCCTCGCCTCCTATCTGATCGGCGATTCGGTCACCCAGGCGTCCGTCGTGCTCTCCCTGATGGTCTTCGCGATGGGCATCGGCTCCCTGCTCGCCAAGCGGCTCCGCTGCCGGGCGGCCGTCGGATTCGGGGTGCTGGAGCTGGCGCTCGCCCTGGTCGGCGGCTGTTCGGCGATGGTGTTGTACGCGAGCTTCGCCTGGCTCGGCGAGTCCCGGACGGTGCTGGTCGCCTTCTCCCTGGCGATCGGGGTGCTGATCGGCGCCGAGATCCCGCTGCTGATGTCCCTGATCCAGCGGATCTCCCGGCGGGACGCGGAGGGCACGGTCGCCGATCTGTTCGCCGCCGACTATGTGGGCGCGCTGGTCGGCGGGTTGGCGTTCCCGTTCCTGCTGCTGCCCTGGCTCGGCCAGCTCACCAGCGGACTGCTGACCGGCGCGGTCAACGCGCTGGTCGGCGGCGGTCTGGTGCTCTGGCTCTTCCGCCGGGATCTGACCGCCCGCTCCCGGGTCTGGCTACTGCTCGCCAACGCCCTGGTGCTCGCCCTGCTGGCGACGGCGACCGTGCTGGTCGGCGACTTCGAGGAGGCCGCCCGGCGGGCGCTCTACGGGGACCGGGTCCGGGTCGCCGTCCAGACCGGGGTCCAGGAGGTCGTCCTGACCGGTGACGGCTCCGGGCCGCCGGATCTCTTCCTCGACGGCAGGCTCCGGGTCAGCGGCCGGGACGAGTACCGCTATCACGAGGCGCTGGTCCATCCGGCGATGAACGGCAGACACCGCCGGGTGCTGATCCTCGGCGGCGGCGACGGGCTGGCCGCGCGGGAGGCGCTGCGCTATCCGGACGTGGAGTCGGTGACGATCGTGGAGCTGGACCCCTGGGTGGTCCGGCTGGCCCGGACGGATCAGGCGCTGGCGGCGCTCAACGACCATGCCTACGAGGACCCGAGGGTGCGGGTGGTCACGGCCGACGCGTTCGCCTGGTTGCGGGACCCCGGCAGCGGGGTGCCCGGGGCGTACGACGTGGTGCTGGCCGATCTGCCGGACCCGGCCGCCACGGAAGGCGGCAAGTTCTACTCCCAGGAGTTCTACGGCCTGGTCGCCGGGATCCTGGCGCCGAGGGGGCGGCTGGCGGTGCACGCGGGTCCGCTGGAGGGCCGTAGACGGGCCTACTGGACGGCGGACGCGACCCTGCGCGCCGCCGGTTACGGCACCAGCCCTTACCGGGTCGGGACCGGCGGGCCCGCCGTCGGCAGCGCCGGGAGCGGTGGGAGCGGTGGAAGCGGCGGGTTCAACGAGGACTACGAGTCGCTGGGCGCGGGATCGGCGCCGGACGACTGGGGGTTGCTGCTGGCCGCGCCCGGCGGCCGGGCGCCCCGGCTGGCTCTCGGCCCGGACGTGCCCGTACTGCGGTCGCTGACGGACGCGGATCTGCTGGCGGACGCCTGGGACGCGGAGCGGACCCGGCTGACCGGGCTGCCGCCGTCGACGCTCGTCCATCCGCGCTACACCGGCTGAGGCGGCCGGGCCCGGGGACCGCGAGCGGGCAGACGGCGGCCGGGCGCCGTGGGTAGGCTCGGTTGCCATGGAGCATGAGGTGTTCGTTCCGGTTCCGGCCGAGACCGTACGAGGGGTGCTCGGGGACCCCGTACGGGCGGCGCGCTGCGTTCCCGGCTTCCGGCCCGACGCGGAAGCCGACGGCGGCGGTGACGACGACGGCGACGGTGGTACGGATCAGGGGGCGGCGGCCGGGTCCGGGGGCGTCCCGGGGCGGCTGAAGATCCGGGTCGGCAGCCAGACCATCACCTACCGGGGCGTTCTGCGGATCGCCGGGCACGACGGCGAGTTCACGGTGGACGGCGACGGTACGGAGGCGCGGGGCGACGGGTCCGCCCGGATCGCGCTGACGGTGCGTACGACGGCGGTCGAGGGTGGCACGAATCTCGCGTTCGCCGGGACCGTGGCGCCGGAGGGGCGGCTGGCGGAGGCGTCGGACGCGGTGCGCGAATCGGCGGCGCGTCGTCTGCTGGACCGTTTCGCCGAGGCGGTCGCGGCGGAGTCGGCGGCCGGTGCGGTCGCCGGAGGCGGTGACGGCGGCGGCGGTGACGCCGGGGCCGGTGATGGTGGTGACGGTGCGCCGAACGCCGGGACGACGGAGGCCGGTTCGGACGACGGCGACGGCGATACGGTCGATGGTGATGTGGTCGACGGTGACGGCGTGAACGACCGCGACGATGACGGCACGGGCGGCGAGGAGCGGGCCGAGGGCGTGGCGTTCGAGGCGGTCGTACCGCCCGTACCGCCGCCGGGGCTCGCGGACGAGCTGACCGGTCCCGTCGGCGACGAGCCCGTGGCCGAGGCCGCGCACGCCCGGCGCACGATGATCGGCCGCAGCGCCGAGGAGGTCGACCACGCGCCGCCGCGCGGCAGATACGCGCCCCGCCCCGCGCCCGACGCGGGCCGGGCCGGGCCGCCCGCCCGCTGGCTGGTCCCCGCCGCCGCGGTGGCACTGGCCTCGGCGATCGCCGTCACCCGGGTACTGCGCCGCCGCCGGAGCGGGTGACCGGGCCCGGTCCCGGGCCCGTCGGCCGCCGGGCCGGTGACGGGTCCCGTTAGGGTCGAGGGGTGATCAGCAGTGATGAGGGTGTCCGGCTGCGCGCCGGTGATGTCGAGGTGGGGATCGCCCCGGAGCACGGCTGCCGGGTGACGAACCTGGTCATCGGGGGGACGGAGGTACTCCGCCAGGGCGAGCGGTACGGTTCGTTCCCCATGGTGCCCTGGTGCGGCCGGGTGGACCGGGGCCGGTTCCGTAACGGAGCCGTACAGCACCGGCTTCCGCTCAACGCCGACCCCCACGCCATCCACGGCACCGGCCGTGACACGGCCTGGCGGACCCGGCGGGCCGATGACACGGGCGCCGTCTTCACCTACGAGCTGGCCGACCCGTGGCCGTATCCGGGGCTCGTCACCCAGGTCTTCGAGCTGACGGAGTCGTCACTGACTACGACCATCGCCGTCGAGGCGCACGAGGACTCGTTCCCCGCGCAGGCCGGCTGGCATCCGTGGTTCCTGCGCCGGATCGGCGGCGTCGACGCGGAACTCTCCTTCACCCCCGCCTGGCAGGAGGAACGCGGCGCCGACCATCTGCCGACCGGCCACCGGATCGACCCGGAGCCGGGCCCGTGGGACGACTGCTTCGGGATGCCCGACGGGGTGGACGCCACCCTCACCTGGCCCGGTGTGCTGGAGCTGAACGTCACCAGCCGGGCGGAGTGGGTCGTGGTCTACGACGAGCAGCCGGAGGCGATCTGTGTGGAGCCGCAGTCCGGCCCGCCGAACGGGCTGAACACCCTGCCCCGCCTGGTCACCCCGATCGACCCGCTGGAGGTCTCGACGACCTGGTCGTGGCGCCGCCCGTGAGAGCGGTCCCGGCGGGCGGTCTAGGTCGTCTCTTTCGGATCAGGCTGGGATAGGGAGCGGGGTCTGGTGCCGTGGATCGCAAGGCGGAGGATTGAGCCACTGCGGTGGGGGTACCGCCCGCGCCGTTAGGCGCAGGGGGCCATTGGTGATTGACGACAACGCGGCGTGGGGGTACCGCCCGGGCCGCCAGGCCCAGGGGGAGCGCGGTGCCAGGGCACGCGAGCCCCAGCAAGATCCAAAAGAGACGGCCTAAGCTCGTGGGCATGACTGACGTACGCGCTGACCTGCTTCAGCAGATCAAGGACAAGGCCGTGGTGCACGGCAAGGTGACCCTCTCCTCGGGCATCGAGGCCGACTACTACGTGGATCTGCGGCGGATCACGCTCGACGGTGCCGCCGCTCCCCTGGTCGGGCGGGTCATGTCGGATCTCACGGCGGACCTCGACTTCGACTGCGTCGGCGGGCTGACCCTGGGCGCCGACCCGGTGGCGGCCTCGATCCTGCACGCGGCGGCGGCCGACGGGCGGCGGGTGGACGCCTTCGTGGTCCGCAAGGCGGCCAAGGCGCACGGGATGCAGCGCCGGGTGGAGGGCCCCGACATCAAGGGCCGCCGCTGCCTGGTCGTGGAGGACACGTCGACGACCGGTGGGTCTCCGCTGACGGCGGTCGAGGCCGTGCGCGAGGCCGGGGGCGAGGTCGTGGCGGTGGCGACGATCGTGGACCGGGCGACGGGCGCGGGCGAGAAGATCAGTACGACGGCCGGGGTGCCGTATCTGTACGCGTACTCCCTGGACGAGCTGGGTCTGGGCTGAGCCGTACGGCGTCGCGGCGGCCCGGGGGCCCGCTCAGGGGCGGCCGGTCGGTCGTTTCGGGCCGGTTCCGCACCGGCGGCGTACGGGGGACGTACCGGATTTTTCGCCCCCCTTTCCCGCCGGGCCCCGGACCGCTCCGGGCCCCGCCGCGGCGCGCCGCCGTGATCCGGACAGCCGTGTGACCTGCCCGGGGGACAGCTCGTACGTATGCCCGCAGACCGGGCGGCGGCCCTCTTCCGGAGTCTGCGAAGATAGGGGCCGACGATGACGTCGCCCCAAGGTCAGGGCCCGCACATACGCAGAACCGCAGACATCCAAGGAGCGGACAGATGCCCATCGCAACCCCCGAGGTCTACAACGAGATGCTCGACCGGGCGAAGGCAGGCAAGTTCGCCTACCCGGCCATCAACGTGACCTCCTCCCAGACCCTTCACGCGGCCCTGCGCGGCTTCGCGGAGGCCGAGAGCGACGGCATCGTCCAGATCTCCACCGGCGGTGCCGAGTTCCTGGGCGGCCAGCACAACAAGGACATGGTCACGGGCGCGGTCGCGCTCGCCGAGTTCGCGCACATCGTCGCCGCCAAGTACGACGTGAACATCGCGCTGCACACGGACCACTGCCCGAAGGACAAGCTGGACACGTACGTCCGTCCGCTGCTGGCGGTCTCCGCCGAGCGCGTCGCGGCCGGCCGGAACCCCCTCTTCCAGTCGCATATGTGGGACGGCTCCGCCGAGAACCTGGCCGACAACCTGGCCATCGCCGCCGAGCTGCTGCCGCAGGCCGTCGCCGCCAAGATCATCCTTGAGGTCGAGATCACCCCGACCGGCGGCGAGGAGGACGGCGTCACCCACGAGATCAACGACGAGCTGTACACCACGGTCGAGGACGCGCTGCGCACCGCCGAGGCGCTCGGCCTGGGCGAGCAGGGCCGCTACCTGCTGGCCGCCTCCTTCGGCAATGTCCACGGCGTCTACAAGCCGGGCAACGTCGTGCTCCGGCCCGAGCTGCTGAAGGACCTCCAGCAGGGCGTGGGCGAGAAGTACGGCAAGACGTCGCCGTTCGACTTCGTCTTCCACGGCGGCTCGGGCTCCACCGTCGAGGAGATCGCCACCGCGCTCGACAACGGTGTGGTGAAGATGAACCTCGACACGGACACGCAGTACGCGTTCACCCGGCCCGTCGCGGCGCACATGTTCCAGAACTACGACGGTGTGCTGAAGATCGACGGCGAGGTCGGCGACAAGAAGACGTACGACCCGCGGACCTGGGGCAAGCTCGCCGAGGCCGGTATGGCCCGGCGGGTGACCGAGGCGTGCGCGGCGCTGCGTTCGACGGGTACACGGATCAAGTAACCCGCACCGGCCGGACCCGCACCGGCCGACAGCGGATCTTGGCGGCGGATCTTGTTACGGGAAGGCCCGGCGCTCCTTCGGGGGCGCCGGGCCTTCCGGCGTGCCGGGGGTGTGGCCCGAGGGGCGTCGCCGCTGG
The DNA here is from genome assembly GCF_040641415.1 of Streptomyces sp. NPDC020875. Classification (NCBI taxonomy): domain Bacteria; kingdom Bacillati; phylum Actinomycetota; class Actinomycetes; order Kitasatosporales; family Streptomycetaceae; genus Streptomyces; species Streptomyces sp. NPDC020875. Next base: position 133,835 of record NZ_JBFADP010000015.1, read on the forward strand.
TCAGAGGCGTAGTGGTGGGCTTCGGCGGGTGGGGTGGCGGGGGCGGTGCGCGGGTTTTCCACAGGGGTCGCGGGGCTCGCGGGGCGCTGGGATGATCCGGATATGGACGCGGAAGCGGGGGACGAGAAGGGCAAGGCCGCGGGCCGGGAAGGCCCGGGAGGGCCCGCGGCGGGCGGTGCGCCGGGCGGTGCGGGAGGCCCGGCGGCGGACGCCGCCGGGGGCGGGGTCCGGTTGTCGACGGCCGTGGGGCGGTGGGTCGTCCTGACGACGGTCCTGGGGTCGGGCATGGCCCTGCTGGACTCGACCGTGGTCAATGTCGCCCTGCCCCATATCGGTGACGACCTGGACACGGACCTGGCCGATCTCCAGTGGACCGTCAACGCCTACATGCTGACCCTGGCCGGGCTGATCCTGCTCGGCGGCGCGCTCGGCGACCGTTACGGGCGGCGGAAGGTCTTCGTCGTCGGGGTGGTCTGGTTCGCCCTGGGGTCGCTGCTCTGCGGGATCGCGCCCGACGCCGGGTTCCTGATCGCGGCCCGGGCGCTCCAGGGGATAGGCGGCGCGCTGCTCACACCCGGGTCGCTGGCGATCATCCAGGCGAGTTTCCATCCGGACGACCGGGCCCGGGCGGTGGGCCTCTGGTCGGGCTTCGGCGGTGTGGGCGCGGCGATCGGGCCGTTCGTCGGCGGCTGGCTGGTCGACGGGCCCGGCTGGCGGTGGATCTTCCTGATCAATGTGCCGCTCGCCGCGATCTGTGTGCCCGTCGCCCTGAGATACGTCCCCGAGACCCGTGACCCGGCGGCGCACACCGGGCGCTTCGACGTACTGGGCGCGGTGCTGGGCGCGGGGGCGCTGGCTCTGGTGACCTATGCGCTGATCGCCGCCGAGTGGTGGCCGGGGGTGCTCGGGGTGCTGGTCGCGGTGGTGTTCATCCGGGTGGAGCGGCGGGCGAAGGATCCGATGCTGCCGCTGACGATCTTCCGCTCGCGGATGTTCACCGTGGTCAATGTGGTGACGCTCTGTGTGTACGCGGCGTTCGGCGGCTTCTTCTTCCTGGCCGCGCTCCAGCTCCAGGTCGTCTCCGGCTATTCGGCGCTGGGTGCCGGGCTGGCGTTGCTGCCGACGACCCTGCTGATGCTGCTGTTCTCGGCGGCGTCGGGCGAGCTGGCGGAGCGGACGGGGCCACGGCTGCCGCTGACGGTGGGACCGTTGTTCTGCGCCGCCGGAATGCTGCTGATGCTCCGGGTGGGGCCGGACGCCTCCTATGTGGTGGATGTGCTTCCGGGGCTGATCGTCCTGGGGGTGGGGATGGTGGCCCTGGTCGCCCCGCTGACGGCGACGGTGCTCTCGTCGGTGCCGACGTCCCGGGCGGGTATCGCCAGCGGGGTCAACAACGCGGCGGCCCGGGCGGCGGGCCTGGTGGCGGTGGCGGCGCTGCCGCTGCTGGTCGGGATGGGCCCGGACGCGTACCGCTCGGCGACTCAGCTCGACCCGGCCTTCGACCGGGCGATGCTGGTCTGTGCGGCGGTGCTGGTGGTGGGCGCCCTGGTGGCGGCGGTCTGGATCCGCCGCCCGAAGGCCCCGTGCGCCCATCCGGAGTGCCGCGTCAATTGCGGGGTCGGGGCGCCCCCGCTGGAGACCGGCGGCACCCACGAGGCGAGACGGACCGAACCGGAGGGAGGGGGGTGAGGGGCCGGGGCGGGCCGGGTGCCGGAGTGTGCGAGGTTCGGGGCGGTGGTGTGGCGGGGGCGGCGTCCGACACCGGAGCGGGCTGAGCTGCCGGGCGGTGGTCGCGGGCCGGTCGTCGGGCGGTCGCGGCGGCGCCGGATGGTGACGGAGCCTCAGGGGTAGGCGACAGTGGCGCCCAGCCGTGACGGGGCGTCAGGGGCGGGTCGGGGCGGCGGTGGGGATCGGGGGGATTTCGGCGTGCCGGATCCGGTAGCCGCCCTCCGTCACCCGGGAGAAGGGGGCGGGCGCCTGGCAGGTGCCCGTACCGCCCAGCTGGCCGTCGGCGTCGGTACCGCCGTCGAGATTGACGACGCCCCAGCTGAAGCCGAGCCGTGCCGGGGCGCCGTGCTCGCCCTGCTGGAAGCTGATGCCGACGCGCTTGCCGACCCGTTCGGCGTTGGTCCGGCGGATGATCGCGGTGACGGTCGCCGTCTTCCCGCCCGTCGACACGCAGTCGATATCGGCGACCGCCCAGCCGGTTTCGCCGGTGTCGGGGTTGTAGTGGCTGTAGCGGAGCGTGCCCTCGCCGTCCGTCGGCATGCCGGTGGGCAGTCCGGGCAGCGGCTGGCTGTACGGGACGGACACGGCGTCCACCTCGAAGCGGATGGTGTCCTTGGGCCGGAGCGTGAAGTGGATCCGCCCCTTGCCCTTCACGCTCGCGGTGGGGCCCTTGCGGGAGGTGCCCCGGGCTTGGGAGGCGGCGGCGACTTCGGCTGCGACCCCGGTGGCGGTGGCGGTGGCGGCGGGCTTCGCGGCGTGGGCGGCGGGTGTGTCGGAGCCGTCGGCGGCCGTGGAGGCGCTGACCGTACCCGTGAGAAGGGCGGCGGTGGCGCAGGCGAGGGCGACGGTACGGGTGGAGGTGAGGTGCTTCCGCATGAGGTGACTCCCGTTGGTGGAGGGGCTGCCGTTCGATGTGAGAAGCCTCGCCCGCGACCGGTGTCCCGGCCCATCCGCCGATCGGCAGAGAGCCGGGCCGGGCGGGCCGGGGTGACTGTGCCGTTCGGGGGAGGCGGGTGGACTCGTAGGCTGAGCCCCACCGACGGGGGACGGAGGGGAACGATGACAGGTGCGGACGGGCCCTGGAACGCGCTGGTCGTGGCGCCGACCGTCGGCTGTGCGGGCACGATCGGCTGGGCCGCCGTCCGGTTGGCGGCGGACCGGTCGGCCGCGGCTCGGCGGCGGGCCGCCGGGGTCGGCGGGGCTGCCGGGGGAGGCGGTGAGGCGCGCGGGCTCGCGGCCGTACGGGCGGCGATCGCGCCCGCGACCGCCGGGTGCGCGGTGCTCTCCATGGTGGCGACATTCATCGTTCCGGCGGCTTCCGGGGACGAGGCCCGGTCCGCGTGGAGCCTGGCCGAGGCGGGGCTGCTGCTGGCGCTGATCGTGGCCGTGGTCCGGCTCGCGCCGCGCCGCCGGGCCGGGTACGCAGTCCCCCTCGCGGCCCTCGCGGTCTGCCTCTGGCCGGTGCCGTCCCTGACCGACGGTTCCTGGGCGGAGGTCGTGGCCGTGATGGTCTTCTGGCTGCTGCCGGTGGGCGGGGCCCTCGCGGTCGGCGGCTATCCGCGCCGGGCGGCGGCCCGGCGCCGGGCCGCGGTCGACACGGCCCGTAGGGAGCAGCGGCTGCGGCTCTCCCGGGATCTGCACGACTTCGTGGCGCACGACATCAGCGGCATCGTGGTGCAGGCACAGGCCGCCCGGTTCGTCGCCGAGTCGGACCCGGGGGCGGCGCTGCTCGCCCTGGAGCGGATCGAACGGGCCGGGCTCAACGCGCTGGCGTCCATGGACCGTACGGTCGCGATGCTTCACGACCGGTCCGCCGACGGTACGGGAGGCTCCGCCGACACCCCGCCGCCCGGCCCGGAGCTGCTGCCCCGGCTGGTCGCCGACTTCGGCACGGCGGGACCCGGCGAAGGCGGGAGTTCCGGGGAATCCGGGGGTGCTGGGGAATCCGGGGGCGCCGGGGGGTCGGCGGGCTCCGGGCGGCCCGGTGCGATGGAAGCCGTACTCGACGCCGACGAGGACGCGCTCGCCGCACTGGACCGGGAGGCGGGAGCGGCGGCGTACCGGGTCGTCGTGGAGGCGCTGACCAACATCCGGCGGCACGCGCCGGACGCGACCCGGGTGTCGGTACGCGTCCACCAGGTCCCGGCCGGGGTCGCGGTCTCCGTCACCGACGACGGTACGGGCGGCGGCCCCACGCGCTTCCGGCTGCCGCGCCGGTCCCGGGACGCGGGCGGACTCGGCCTGCCCGCCCTCACCGAACACGTCGCGGCGCTCGGCGGCACACTCACGGCGGGCCGGACGCCGGGGACGGCGGCGGGAGGAGGAGCGGCCGCGGGCTGGTGCGTGACGGCCGTGTTCCCCACCACCGCCGTCGCCGTCGCCGGCGCCAATGCCGCAGCCGACGCGGACGCCAATGCCGTTGCCGCCGAGGTTTCCGCCGCCGCCCCCGCCGTCCCCGCCGACCGGGCCGAGACCCGGAGCGCCGGCCTCCCGGCCCCGTACGCCCAGCCCTGAAAGGCCCGCCATGACGACCAGTGCCGCCACCGAACCGGCCGCCGACCGCACCGGCCCCACCCGGATCCTGCTCGCGGACGACCAGGACGACGTACGCAGCGGATTCCGGCTGATCCTCGGCTCCCAGCCGGACATGACGGTGGTCGGCGAGGCCGCCGACGGCCTCACCGCCGTCGCCCTGGCCCGGGAACTCCGCCCAGACCTGGTCGTCGCCGACATCCGGATGCCCGGCCTCGACGGCCTGGAGGTCACCCGCCGCCTCGCGGGCCCCGACGTCCCCGATCCCGTACGGGTCCTGATCGTCACCACCTTCGACCACGACGACCAGGTGCGTACGGCGCTGCGCGACGGCGCGTGCGGCTTCCTGCTGAAGCGGTCGGGCCCGGGGCTGCTGATCGAGGGGGTACGGGCGGCGATGTCGGGCGACGTCCTGATCAGCCCCCAACTGACGGCCGGCCTCCTCCGGCCCCCGGCCCCGGCCCCGTCCCCGCCCTCGTCACCCGCCGCGCGGGAGGACTCCCCGCTGACGGCCCGTGAGGCGGAGATCGTCCGCCTGGTCGCGGACGGACTGACGAACGCGGAGATCGGTACGGCGCTCTTCATCACCCCCGGCACGGTGAAGACGCACGTCGCGAACATCCAGGCCAAGCTGGCCGTCCGCAACCGCGTCGGCATCGCGGCCTGGCACTTCGACCGGGGCTAGGTGTATTGACCACGAGCGTTGTTGACGGTTCCGGGTCTTGATCATGGCGAAGACCTCCGGTGTGGTGGAGGTGTCTAGGCTCCACACCGCACACGGAGGTCTTCTTGTCCCTAATGCCCGTCTGACCGTTCACGGCAGGCGGATCCTGGTCGAGCGTGTTCTCGCGGGACGTCCGGTCGCGCATGTGGCGGCCGAGATGGGCATCT